>NZ_JARPLC010000028.1:0-46168 GCF_032350395.1 Limnospira sp. PMC 289.06 | reverse complement strand
CGCGGAGCGTCTGTATCGGCAATCTTTGGAATTGAGAACCGAATTGGGCGATCGCTTAGGCATGGGCATCAGTTACAATTCTCTGGCATTTGTCCATCGGCAATTAAATAAAATTCCCGAAGCCATTGCCGCCTGGAGAGCGGGTTTAGCCATTTGTTCCCCAGACAGATTCCCCTTAGAAGCCTTGGAACTCGGTCGCAATTTGGGCAATATTGCCTTTGACCTCCAAAACTGGGAAACCACCATCGAAGGCTACAACCAAGCTATCCTTGCCATTGAACAAAGCCGCTACTGGGCCACCTCCGAAGCCACCAAACGGGAACTCGTCGCCAACTCCCTCGATATCTATGAAAACATGGTGCAAGCCTGCATCAACAACCAAGACTACCCCCAAGCCTTGCTCACCGTCGAACGCAGTAAATCCCGCACCCTCCTCGAACTCCTCGACAGCGCCAACCTCTACCCCAAAAACGCCACCAACGCACAAAAACAACGCATCAGCGACCTGCGCCGTCAAATCGGCAGCTACCAACAACAACTCGCCTACACCCCCACCACCGAAAACAACCTCAACCAACCCTCACCCGAAACCCTCATCCGCCAACAACTCCAATCCGCTAACGAGCAACTCCAAGACCTGCTCACGGAACTCGACGACCCCAACTTCACCCTCACCGCACAAGTCCCCGCCCAACTCCCGGACTTACGCCGCCTCCTGCCGCCCCAAACTGCCCTCATCGAGTGGTATCTCCCCAGTGAAGCGGAATCCGGATTTTACGCCTTCCTCGTCACTCGCCGCCGAGACCAGCAAATCCAGATTACTCCCCACCACTTCAGCGCCGAAGACCGTCAACACCTCGACCAAGCCCTAAAGGACTACCGCAGCGACTACGGAAAACCCTCCTGGAATCAGCAACTCCCCCAACGCCTGGAAACCCTCAGCGCCGCCCTGCAACTCCCCCGCCTGCTGGCTGAATTATCGGAGATTCAACACCTCATCCTGATTCCCCACCGGGAACTGCACCTCATTCCCCTCCACGCTCTCCCCGTCTCTCTCCCCTCGCCTTCTGGGAGTGAAACCAAACCCCTGCAAGACTGGTTCCCGGTGCAATATGCCCCCAGTTGTCAAATTCTCAACTACCTCCAAAACCTTCCCCCCGTCAACCGGGAAATAGCCCCCTTCTTCGCCATTCAAAACCCGACAGAAGACCTCGACTATGAAAATTTAGGGGTGGAACTGTTGTGCCGGAAATTTAGCCCCCATCAAGTCTTGCGCCATGACCAAGCCCGACTGGCTAATTTAACTGAACCCGACACCCAAACCTTTCTTGAGCAGAGTCACGCGGTCCACTTTGCCTGTCACGGTGAATTTGACGTTTGCAACCCCCTCAACGCCTATCTGAGACTGGCGAATGGGGAAAAGCTGACCTTTGTGGATATTGTTACCAGTCTTAGTCTTCCAGTGTGTCGCCTCCTGGTTCTCTGTTCTAGCCAAACGGGCTTGGTGGAAACCTCCCTCACGGATGACTATCTGGGATTATCCAGTGCCTTTTTATTGACCGGAGCGCGAACGGTGGTCGCCAGTCTCTGGAATGTGGATGAACTGGCGGCGACTCTGGTGACGCTGCGCCTCTATCAAATTTTACCCGACTATCCCTCGGTTACGGCTGCCCTGCAAGCGGCTCAAACCTGGTTACGGGGGTTATCTTGTGATGATGTTCTTGACTGGCTCAAACATGAGTTCAAAGCGACGGAGGAAGAGTTGGAAGAAGTGGAAGACCGTTTGAGTTTATTTGATGACCCGCCCTTTGAGTCTCCTCACTACTGGGCGGCTTTTGTGGCGATCGCCGGCCCGTCGGGATAATTATAGCGCTGCGCGTTGACGTAGTTACAGGTTATGATTAGGTCAGTTGATCAAAATATCAGAAAACCGCTGATGGCAGTATGTGCTACGCACAGGCGATCGCCTATAATAAAACCGGGAAAATACATTCAATTATCCCCAATCAAAGATGGGGAGAAGTTTAAGGAATTTGTGGCTGTAAATGGCGATCGCCTCGCAGAAGATAACACCCAAGCCATTGGTATTTTGCCTCTAGTTCTCCGTTAATCCCCTAAGCGATCGCTTTTCCCTGGGAAGCTAATGGGGGGGATAATTGGCATAGGGCATAAGGCATAGGGCATAGGGCATAGGGCATAGGGCATAGGGCGATCGTAGTTGTGCTGAGTTGCCGTTGTCTGATTAATACTTAGATATCTCTCCTATAGCTGATCTGGAAACTGGTTAAGATTGACAAGCCAAGCCGGTCTGTACTACCATAATAATGAGGGTTCATAGACAATGAACGCCAAATAAAATAGTATGACTAGGTAGCAACAGAGGATCAGTATGGAGTTATTCAGTATCGGTCACTCTAATCATGAGATAGATGCTTTCATCTCCCTACTCCAAAAGCATCGAGTAACCGCTGTTGCTGATGTACGTTCACATCCCTACAGCCGATTCTTGTCACATTTCAATCGCTCATCCCTACAAGAGTTTCTCGCTCAACAAGGAATTCAATATGTTTTTCTGGGACGGGAACTGGGTGCAAGACCTAGTAACCCCGACTGCTATATCAATGGTAAAGCAGTATATGAAAGAATTGCTCTTACAGATGCTTTTCACCAAGGAATTAAGCGACTTCATAAAGGTTTGAAAAAACATAAGATTTCGCTGATGTGTGCTGAACAAGATCCATTAACCTGTCACCGAGCCATCTTGGTCTGTCAGCACTTACGGGATTTTGATATCCCTATAAATCACATCCTAAAGAATGGGGATTTAGAATCTCATGAGCATTTGGAAGATAGAATGCTTGTTAAGCATGGTTTTAGGGATTTTGGCGATGCACAAGAAGTTCAGCTTTCCCTATTTTCCCCAAAGAGTTTACCAACAAGAGAAGAATGCTTGAGCCAAGCTTATCAACTTCAGGGGGATGAGATTGCTTATGTAGAAAAGGAAAATAAGACCCATGAAAACTAAGAAAAATCAGGTGGATTTATTCACCATAGGTTTCACTCAAAAAAGCGCACAAATTTTCTTTGAAACTCTGAAAAAAGCAGGTGTTAAGAAAGTTATAGACACTCGTTTAAATAATGTATCTCAATTAGCTGGATTCGCCAAAAGAGCAGACTTAGAGTATTTCTTGAAAACTATCGACGATATTGATTATGTGCATATTTTAGACTTGGCTCCCACCAAAGATATTCTTGATGAGTATAAAAAGAAAAAGGGAGATTGGTCGATATATGAGCAGAAATTTTTAAAGCTGATGGCGGATCGTGAAATCGAAAAAAAGCTGTCCCCAGATTTAGCTGATGGGGCTTGTTTGCTTTGCAGTGAGGCTAAACCTCATAACTGTCATCGTCGCTTAGTTGCGGAATACTTAAACCAAAAATGGGGAAATGTAAACATTCATCACCTATAAGTGGTAAGGATGATGTCAAAGTTAATTTGTCTTGCTAATTCTCGGAAGCACAATGACCGTTGTATTGCTGGGATAGAAATATCTACAGGGAAATGGGTTCGTCCTGTGACTAGCTTCGATGATGGTCGCATTCCGGTAAATATGTCTCAGATTAATGGAAGGCTTATCCAACCACTAGATATTGTTGATATACCTCTAAGTGATACAGGAAATGGATATGAATGTGAGAATCGACTGATTTTAAGGGGTTCCTGGAAGCACGTTGGCAGAGTTAGCCCTACGGACGTAGTTTGTTATTGTGATGATGAAATTATTCATAGTCATCGTCATGATTGGCTGAATGCTATCCCCTATTCATACATATCTTCATTGCCTCGCCATCAAAGACGTACATTACAAATAGTCAAGGTTGACGGGTTTGAAACTTGGCGCAATAATTACGGCAAATGGAAAGGGGAAATTCCTTTACAGGGCGGTCACAGCTTAGTCTTGAACGTGACTGATCCAGAGCTTTGTACTAAACTAGACAATGACTATATTTTAAGTCCTGAATGTCTGGTGGTTCTTAGCCTTTCTCAACCTTGGAAAAAGCCGAATTCTGATGATGAACTTCTATGTTACAGGCTAGTGGTTGCTGTTCTGGAGCTGTAAATAAACCCGCCCCGGCAAAAACCAACTTTTTCCTCGCAGACAACATAGCCCAAGTCCGATGGACTCAGGCTATGCTTTGATAATATAGGCCAGCGATTTTATAAAAGGGGTGCTGGCGGTTTACTAAAGTAGTTAATTCTCATCAAACCATGAGATTGTGAAGATCTTGTGGAGGAAATCAAGAAATTTTCACCAAAATTTTGGCTATGGATCTGACGAAAATCACACGGGATGCCCGCAAGCCCTCGTCTTTCAAGGGAGGGTTAGGGCGACTCGCGGGTTTTAACCCGCGTTTATTTTTTAGGCTATAATGGCTGATACCAGCGCGTACAGTGTCAAAATGTTGGTGATCGAATACAAAGTCAAACCCAAGCCACATCAAGTCGAAGCCATTGATGAAGCAATACGGACAGCACAGTTTGTCGGCAATAAGGTGCTTCGTTATTGGATGGACAATCGTGGCATAGGTAAGGTTGACTTATTTCGATGCAACACAGCACTGCGGAAGGTGTTTGATTTGGTCAAAGATTTAAACTATCATGCTTGTCAAACGGCAGTTGAAAGAGTTCTCGGTGCGATTACTCGTTTTTACGAGAATTGCCAAAACCAGGTCAAGGGGAAGAAGGGGTATCCAAGATTCAAAAAACATTCTCGTTCGGTAGAATATAAAGTCTCTGGATGGAAACTATCAGACAATAAACCGCAGATCACTTTTACCGACAAAAAAGGTATTGGTAAGCTCAAGCTGATAGGCTCTAGGGATATTAATTACTATCAGCCTGAACAGATTAAGCGAGTGAGGATTATTAGACAAGCAGATGGATATTATGTTCAATTCTCCATCAAATTAGATCCTAGAGATACCATAACCCCTTTAACTCCTTAGGCCCAAAAACATTTAAGAGTAAGCAGACAGCGAGAAGAGTTTGTCAAAAGCGTGGCACTCCGTTTAGTCCAATCTAACGGTTTGGTAGTTTGTGAAGACTTGAATGTTCGAGGTATGGTTAGAAATCATCGTTTAGCCAAGTCGATAACCGATGCAGGATGGGCTACTTTTAAACGATGGCTAGGGTATTTTGGGGATAAGTATGGCAAATTGGTTATTGCTGTTCCACCCCATAATACTTCTCAGAATTGTTCTAATTGTGACCAAAGGGCAGAAAAGTCGTTATCTACTCGCACTCATGTCTGCCCTCATTGCAGATATACAGACTTCCGTGATAGAAACGCTGCTTTAAACATATTGCCAAAAGGATTAAGTATGGTGGGGCGCACCAAATCTCAAGCTTCAGAGATTTGCCCTCTAGTTTGGTTGGAGAAATCCTGCTAAATTATGGCAAGTCTATGAATGAAGAATCCCCGTCTATTTAGAGCGGGGAGCGTCAAAACAAGGGTAGTTGCTCAGGGAATTTTGGGGTAAGATTTGTTTGGGTTATGCCTAAACCCGCTGTGGGGACTGCGGATAAGTCATCATACCGGACGATTGATTCTGTGGGTTGCACCACGGCTACTGCTGGAAGTTTTAAGATCTCAACACGCTGAAAGCTCGGTGGCTTGGTAGCCCCGTCTCTTTAACGGGGAGGAAAAGCGACAGGCGTGCTTACGCCAGCGGGTGCTATGGTATCATATAACTGCCTTCTCTAAGACCCGAATGAAAGGGGCTTAACATCCCGTGAGGGCAGACTTGCATAATGCAGAAATGTCGGTAGCAAAGTGGTTTCATCGGCGAGAGGCAAAAGGGACATCGAAAAAAAGTAAAGGGAAGCCTTATGGTTACCTATAGGGGCGCTTTGACTACGCCTGTGAGAACTTTTGGTTCATTCCCGAATCTCCGTTGCTTTAGCGTGGAGAGAGTCAAATATTCACAAGAAGGATGGTTATTCGTATGCCAACTAAGTGCTGCCCCTCGTTTACTCCGGCAGCCAGCCCAGCTGAATACAGCTATGGCGGGGGTCTCTAGGAGGGAAAAAAGATGACGAATTTGAGTCTAATTAATTCCAACGGACAATCTGCATCTATCCCGTCAGACCAAAACGGGTGCTGTGACGATCGCACTTTAGAGCAACTGGATCTCGATAGCATTAACGATCACCTCACAAATGCTAATGCTACTGATATTGTGACATGGGCTGCGGACACTTTTGGCTCAGGGTTGTTGATGAGTACCAGTTTCGGCATCCAATCGGCGGTGATGCTACATCTAGTTACCCAGGTAGTTCCAGATATTCCGGTGATTTGGGTCGATACGGGTTATCTTCCCCTTGAAACTTACCGCTTTGCTGAAGAATTGACTAAGCGCCTCCAACTCAATCTGAAAGTTTATCAATCTTCCATGTCTCCGGCTAGGATGGAAGCCCTTTATGGTCGTCTGTGGGAACACAATGATCTCGAAGCCTTTAACCGCTATGACCAAATCCGCAAGGTTGAACCTATGCAACGGGCTTTAAATGAACTTGGGGCTACGGCTTGGTTGGCGGGACTTAGGGCTGATCAGACCGCACACCGCAAAACTTTACGTTGTATTGATTACCAATCGGGTCGTTATAAGGTTTACCCGATTCTCAATTGGCATTCCCGCGATGTCTATAAATATCTAACCGCCCACGACCTCCCCTATCATCCCTATTTCGACCTGGGTTACACTACTGTTGGTGATTGGCATTCCAGTCGCCCAGTGACGGATAGTGATGAAAGCGATCGTGATACCCGGTTCCGGGGACTTAAACAAGAGTGTGGCTTACACCTTCCCAAAAGCGACGAAGAAGCCAAGAGTTTGGATTCTAGTTCCCTGTAACATGGTCTCGCCTATTATGGTGACACCCAGGGCGATTCCCCGGCTTCCGTCTATAATAATTATGTTAACTTTATGTTAACTTTTGTAACAAAAAATTAAGAAATGTTGCGAAATTTTTTTTGAGAGGTCGCTCCTTGATTTCTGATTCGTTTGGTGGTATCATTTAGAGAATGGGAATATATACATTTTTTTTATTCGGATACAGATTTCGATTATATAAAAAGTATATGTCAATATCTTATCATGAGTCTCTAAAACTTGTCAACCCTCAGCGGTTAACGAGGGGTAATGGGAATTTGTACTTCACTATATTTTAAATAAGGGGGAGTCATAGGGGAATTATAAAACAAGCGTCTTGGGGGTCCAAAAATTTGATATTCTGGATGTTGTTGTAGCCAGTCTTTCAATTTATCCAAATGTATTTGGTAGCTTTCCCAAGTATAAGGACCTTGAATCCCAATGCTAACTACCATCATTTCTGGGGTATCTGTGACGGTGACATCAGCATCAACAGTTTGGGGATTAATTTCGGGTTGAGAGTATAAAAAAGAGACATCCGCCGCTGATGTTTCTTCCCAGGAACCCTCCTGTAAATATCGCGCCTCGACGGGGGTTGTCATGGCGATATTATTAGTGCTAATATGTTGGAATAGGGGGTTAAATGCCATGCGGGTGGCGACGGTTAAATCTCCCTGGTGGCGATAGGTAACAGCCCGATAATGGGGGTATTTTTTAACTTCAATAGTTCCAATGTCTGTAGGTTCTGGGAACCCTTTGGGTAAATCGGCTGGCATTTTGATTAACTCCTAGATTAAACAATTATCTGTGATTGTACATGATCAGGTTCCTCAAGTGTTATCAATTGCTGTAAGTGATGTGGTGTGGGACAAAAATCTGATAATTGCTGTGGGTGATTTATGGTGATTTCGGGTTTGTCTCGATACATAATAACTCGACCGCTAATATAAACATATCCTCGCCCCAGACCAGCATAGCGACGATTGATTAATCGGACAATGGGTGCATTTTTCTCGCTTTTGGCTTCTGGTATCCATAACTTGATAATATGGTCTTTTGAGCCGGTATGAATTAAGGCGCTATTACCAATCCATTTGGTGATACCATCTTGTAAATCACAAAATATAGTAATCCATTGTTTACTAGCGGCGGCGGCTAGAATTTCGGGATAGTCAAAACGGACAGAAAGAACTCCGGCTGTTTTTCCATGATGGCGATAATCTTGAATAATACCATCCCTTAATGACCACCAACAGTTTAAGAGTTCATAATCACGAAAGGGCTTATTTTGAGGTAAATTGCGATCCCAAATAATGCGATTATGGGCTTGAGCGATCGCTTCTGCTTCCATCATTTGGCGGTGATAAAATTGCGATCGCCCATATTTAATATAATAGGGACTCCAACCTTCTTGAATTAATCGCAAGTTATAATGATCATCGCCTTTATGAACATAGCAAATCAAGCGACCATAGGTATCTCGGTATTTGTCTAAACAGACTTCTAAGGAATCATCACTATCAAATTCCAAATCCACTTTAGTTAATGTTCCATCAGCTTCTGTGAAGTATTTTTTAGCCATTGCTGAAGCCTCTATTCCGGTTTGCGTGACCGGTTTGGAACCTTTAGCAAATGATTCCTCAGTATCAACACAATGCAATCGCAGAGGTTCTCGGCGACCATTTAGCAAGACTTTGATAGTATCTCCATCTACAATTTTAGTAACTTGTAGGTTGTTAATTCTAGTTCCCACTTTTCTATAACTATACTGGTAATTGACAACATTCTTCGATAATTTCAGCTAAAAGTGCCATAATCAGGTAGCAGGATTGGGAGTCTGTTTCCCTCAAAAAGAAGCAAGCGATCGCCTCAGTCCTGGATACCGAAATGAGGTAAAGCTACTATTGAAGATAAACAATGATATCATGAATATGGGAAGGTTAAATCTCCAAAAATGCCAAGTTTGATCAGATAATTGTCAGATGTCCTTTCCTTAGTCTAGGTTTCCCCTGGTCCCTAGTTTACTCGGGGATGACCTGTAGGAAGCTAAACTCCTGTGATTAATGCTTAACCATCATTTAACTATGATATCCCTAACATTAGCTAATTTTGGTATTGTATTTGTGGGAAGTGTATTTTTACTAACAGCGATCGCCAAAATTATTGAGCCCTGGAAATTCGCCCAACATATCGCCCAACTGAGGCTATTTAATTCTCGGTTAATTGAACTGATAACTATAACTTTTATAGCCGTAGAAGCCACCATAGGAAGCGCGTTAATTTTCGGGGCGACACCCGCCATGATCATCCCGTTGAGTATCATAATTTTAATCGGTCTTTCGGGGTTAACTTATTGGAGTACATCGACGGGAAAAACGGAAGATTGTGGCTGTTATAATGGCTGGCTAAAAATCACCCCTAATCAAAGTTTACTGTTGAATTTACTGTATATTATTTGCCTAGGTGTGGGTTTAATTGGTAACTATAACGAAGGGACTATTTTATGGCGGTGGATGATAGTTATAGCCACGTTTTTAATTGGCTATGCAGCCGCCTCGGCTTCCCTAGAGTATTTAGATAATCATGGCTATCCACTAATTGATTTAGCGCCGATTCAAGCCAACAGACCTTGGCAAAATCAATGGTTAGGGGAAGCGGTAAATTTAGACCTAAGTTTGGGTTCAAAATTAATCGTTTTTATGAGTCCCCGCTGTCCTCAGTGTAAGGACTGGTTACAGGTGTTAAAAATTGTCCATGATTGCCACGAATTGCCTGATGTTTTAGGGGTTGTGGCGTTTACTAATTATGATGAAATGCGGTGGTTTGTTGATAGTCATCAACTCAATTTTTCGGTGGTCGCTTTAGATAGCGTAGCATACGATCGCCTAAAAATTGATACTGTCCCCACCGCTGTAATAGTGGAAGATGGCATCATCCGAGAAAAATGGGTGGCGGGAATGCCTGCATCATTTGTTCAACGCATTAAACAGGCGCTATCTGTGGGTTAAATAGGGAAAGCCACAGACTTGAGAATGGTTAAAGGTTGTTGTTGCTTGAGTTGTGCCAATTGTGCATCATTGCCAACCAGTAGCGCCCCCGCAAACCCCAAAGAATTAACGGATATGTTGTGAAAAGTTTCTTGCGATCGCGGTATAATTAACAGCCAATTTCGAGTCGCCAATAAGTTATAAGGTGTGGCGGGTTTCCCATTATCATTAATTGAGATTTTGAGGAAATCCAATGATTTTAAATACTCTGCCAAAGTGACTTGGGCGGCTAATTTATAATCAGTGACTAAACCGGGTTCAAATAATGATAAAGTATGGCGAAACTCAAAGGGGGGTATTTTACCAATTGAACCAGAAAAAATACTAGATGCGATCGCCTTTTCAATCGGCACATTTAACCCATTAGGAATTAGGGGAAACGGCACAAGTTGAAGGTGTTTATGGCGTTGACTAGCCCCCGCCTCTCGACCACCATTATAGAAGGCTAAACCGTCAATTTCGGTCAAAGCCAGCCACATAGCCTCAAAATCTTCTAAGGTTAGTAAACTATCCTGTTCTTGAAAATCCCGCGTTACTATTAACAGATGATAATCGACGACATTAAACTTATTAAGTAAACCCACATGAGTAACTGATAAATTCTCCACAAATAAATCAGGATCATAGGGTAAAAAAGGATTAAATTCTACCCCGGTGACGGTCTGGGTGGTGACCTGCTTTGGCTGGGCTGTAGCCTTGCGTTGTAGATTATCTATCACCCTGACCAAAAAAGGGATTTCCGCCTGTTCTACAATTTGGTAATGGGTGCTAATAGGCTGTAATGCACCGACCTCTAAAGCCCGTGCGGTTTGCTGTTGAAGTTTGAACAGTAATGTCCCTGGTTCTAGCATGGTTAATTATGGACTCAGTAAGTCATCAGTAAGCCCAGCAATTATATCAAGTTTTAGCTGTGATATTTGCGGAAATCGCTGTTTAATTAATATGGATGATGTCGCCGGGAATATATGCCGCCCAGTCATGTTTGCCTAAATTTTGGGGGGGGGAAAGATTGCCAGAAAAACCAGTAATGGTATACAATTATTAGATAGTCTAATTGTAGCATAGCCTATGATGGTAAACATGACAGCCATGAGTCGCGAACCCAGGTTAAGTGAGGACAATTATCGAAGTCATATCCTGAGTATTGCACCCATGATGGATCGGACCGATCGCCATTTTCGTTACTTCATGCGACAAATTACCCGCCGCCCCCTACTGTATACAGAAATGGTGACAAGTGCGGCAATTATTAACGGCGATCGCCACAAATTACTGGACTTTTCACCAGTCGAAAAACCCCTCGCTCTTCAGGTTGGGGGAGATGATCCTGAACAACTGGCGACCTGTGCTAAAATCGCCGAAGATTGGGGTTATGATGAGATTAACCTGAACGTGGGTTGTCCGAGTGCGCGGGTGCAAAATGGTAACTTTGGCGCTTGTTTAATGGCGGAACCCGAAAGAGTTGCTGAAGCTATATCAGCCATGAAAAAAGCCGTTAATATTCCCGTAACAGTTAAGCATCGTATTGGTATCGATAATCGCGATCGCTATGAAGATATGACCGCATTTGTGCGGGTGGTCGCCGCCTCTGGGTGTCAGCGTTTTACCGTTCACGCGCGCAAAGCATGGCTACAAGGATTAAGCCCCAAAGATAACCGAAATATACCCCCCCTGCGTTATGGAGATGTTCACCGTCTCAAGGCAGAATTTCCCCATTTGACAATTGAAATTAATGGAGGATTTACTACCCTTGAACAGGTGAAACAACAACTAAAAAAAGTCGATGCGGTAATGATGGGTCGCGCCGCCTATGATAATCCCTATTTATTTGCGATCGCCGACCGAGAAATTTACGGCGACAATATCAACCCACCCACCCGTCATCAAGTAGTAGAACAAATGCTTCCCTATATCGAAAATTGGTTAAGTCAGGGAGGGCGGCTTAACAGCGTTGTCCGCCATATTCTACAACTTTTCGCTGGACAACCAGGAACTAAAGCCTGGAAGCGACATTTAAGCGAAAACGCACACCTTCCCGGCGCTGGCGTGGAAGTAGTTAAAGCCGCTTTAGCCGAGGTTCCCTGACTCCCAAAAGCGATCGCACTGACAACTAGATTAACCTAGAAAAAACTGAAGATATTGCTATCTTCTAAACTCACATCAATCACCTGGTCTATGATACCAACCAGTTGGTCAGAACCCGCTATATAAATAGCTGTGCCATTATTAACCTCCGTTGGTGTCACCTCAAGTCGATAGTCATCAGGATTACCGATTAAAACAATGATATCTTGATTGATATCGAAGTCACTTACTATGCTGTAACCTTCCCCCGGAAGCATTACAAAAGTATCATTTCCCTCCCCTCCCACGAGAGTATCAGTACCTTTTGCTCCTCCATATAGGATATCATTACCCTTGTCTCCAAACAAAATATCATTACCATCACCTGCGATCAGGGTATCATTACCCTGACCACCATAAAGGGAATCATTACCGTTTCCTCCAAATAGCAGATCATCATCCTTATTTCCTAATAAGATATCATCAGCATTACCAGCAACTAGGGTATCATTACCCCGACCACCAAACAGAGTATTATTTCCCTCGACACCGTTCAGGAAATCATCACCTTGAAAACCTAGCAAAGTTTCATCTGATGCTGTCCCAATAATTACATCATTATTGTCACTACCAAACCACTGATTGGGGAAAGGTTGAGTAATCGACCCATCATTACCTCCTGGTAAAACTTCCGGGATTTCTGGGATGAAATTATCCAAATTAATCAATTGATTAATTGCTTCTATTCCCAGTTGTTCGGGTCCTATTGATATTGATGTTTCATCAAAAGTCGGAAGTTGAATCGGAAAGAAAAGAGATTCTTGAGAGGCGACAGGTTCCTCAAAAAACAGTCCCGGTTGCGGTTCCGGTTCCGGTTGTAATGCAATAGGCTGCGCTTCTAATTCTGGTTCTGGTTCTGGTTGCGGTTGCGGTTGCGGTTGCGGTTGTAATGCAATAGGCTCCGGTTCTGGTTCTGGTTCTAATGCAATAGGCTCGGTTTCCGATTCGGATTCTGTGTCTGAATCATCAACAATAGGCTCGGTTTCCGATTCGGATTCTGTGTCTGAATCATCAACAATAGGCTCGGTTTCCGATTCGGATTCTGTGTCTGAATCATCAACAATAGGCTCGGTTTCCGATTCGGATTCTGTGTCTGAATCATCAACAATAGGCTCGGTTTCCGATTCGGATTCTGTTTCAGGTTCGGATTCTGTTTCCGAATCATCAACAATAGGCTCGGTTTCCGGTTCGGATTCTATTTCCGGCTCCGAATCATCAAAAGTTGGTTCTATTTCCGGTTCCGAATCATCAACAATAGGCTCGGTTTCGGCTTCCGAATCATCAAAAGTTGGTTGTATTTCGGCTTCCGAATCATCAATAATTAGCTCGGTTTCGGCTTCCTAATCGTCAAAAGTTGGTTCTATTTCCGGTTCCGAATCATCAAAAGTTGGTTGTATTTCGGCTTCCGAATCATGAATAATTAGCTCGGTTTCGGTTTCCGCATCACGTTCTAGTTGAGATTCATCAAAATCGGAAAATTCATCATCCATTGTAAGTAGTCCTCCAAATTAATATAAAACTCCGGGTAGTACACCTAGGGTTAGGGTAGTTGACTCGTCGATTCGATGCTATTTATATGGCCAAAATTGTGCGATCGCAGCCATGATAAAACCCCCAGCCACTAACCCAAACCCTCATCAGGTCTGTACTTCTCAATTCAATTATATCTCAGGGTTTCTGATGAGATGGAAACTTTATCAAAAATTAACATCTTGGCTGGATTTATTGCTATGATTGAAAAGGGGAGATGGTGAACTTAACTGGCTCTAGTTATCGGGACAGGTATCGACAGTAATTGTTAGCAATTCAAAAGGTTTTGAATCAGGTTGGATAACTGTTTTAATTTAATGGGTTTAGTTAGATATTCATTAGCTCCAGCTTCTCGGCATTTTTCAGGTTCGCCAGTGGTGTCTAAGGCGGTTAATGCAATAATTGGTAAGTTAGTTAACTTGAGATTTTGGCGAATATATGTAATGGCTGCTAAACCATCAAGCACAGGTATTTGAATATCAATTAAAACTAATTGGGGAGATTGGGATTCGATTAAAGCGATCGCCTCCTGTCCATTTTGGGATATCAATAAACTATAGCCTTTAGCTTCCAGATAACTAGACAGTGTAATCAGTAATGGTTGGTTATTTAGCGCTAACATAATTAACGGAGATTTGGGATTATTAACAGTAAAATAACTCGGTAATTGCCAGTTAGATTTATCCGGTAAATTGGTGAGATAATTTGAGGTTTTATGATAAGGTAAATAAACTGTAAAACAGCTACCTTTCCCCAGTTGACTGCTCACCTCAACACAACCGCCATGTAATTCTATGATTTGTTTAACTAAAGCTAATCCGAGTCCCGTACCACTATATTGACGATTGAGACTACTATCAATTTGGGTGAAAGGTAAAAACAGTTTATTTAAATCATCGGGAGCAATCCCAATTCCGTTATCTATCACTGAAAAATAGATAGATTGAGGAGTTGAAATAGCCGCATTAGGAGATGTTTTGATGCCCACATTTAAGTTAATTTTACCAGATTTATGCGTAAATTTTAACGCATTACTGAGCAAGTTAATTAGCACTTGACGCAGCCGCCGATTATCTACTTTTATCAAAGTTTTTTCTAATGCTTGGGGAATATTAATCTCTATATTAATTTGTTTGGTAAACGCCAAGTGATTGACCAAAGTTAAACTAGAAGTACAGAGTTCCTGAACTCGGACTTCAGTTAAATATAGTTCTAGTTTCCCCGCTTCTATCTTAGATATATCGAGAATATCGCTAATTAATTCTAGTAAGTGTTTCCCACTTTTTTCAATCATGGCGATCGCATGATGTTGATTAGAGTTCAAAGCCCCTAATATTCCTTCTTTTAATGCTTCCGACATCCCCAAAATCCCATTAAGAGGGGTACGCAGTTCATGGCTCATATTCGCCAGAAACTCATCTTTAAGGCGGGTAGCTCGGTCTAACTCGGCTACAGTTTTTTGCAATTCAATTTCCATCAATTTACGTTCACTGATGTCTACAACTACCCCATCCCAAACAATATCGCCATTAACTTGTCGTTCCGGTTGAGAAATGCCCTGTATCCATTTATTTTCACCAGATGGAGTGACTAATTTACCTTCCCAAGACCAAGTGTTTAAAGTGGTAGCAGATAGCAAAATTGATGCTTTTAGAGATATAAAATCTTCCGCTTCAAAAAGTTGGAATAACTGATTAGCATCTCGGGTAATTGTATCAGCATCTAAGCCAAAAATTTCTTGACAGCGTTCACTCATATACATAAAATTATGGGAGCCATCAGGATGCAAAACATATTGATATAAAACCCCCGGCATATTATTAGCAATGCGCCCAAATCGGTCTTCACTTTTCTTGATAGTGTCGGCGGCTTTTTGGCGTTCCCTAAGTGCTGTTTCCTGTTCGGTAATATCCCTAATTACAAAAACTACCTCATTGTCACCACAGGGAGCCACCCGCACTTCTTCATGGCGCAAAACTCCATCAATCACTACATCTTGTTCATAGGTTTGTAGGGTTTTAGTGGCTAGGGCGGTTTGCGTAACCTGACTATATTTGGCAGCAATAGGGGGGGGTAATAGTTCCATAATAGAGTAACCAATGGCTAGTTTGGTATCTACTAAATTGCCGACATATTCGGATGGATAAATAGCCAAATATTCCCCTTGGCTGTTCAGTCTAAATACTAGGTCAGGAATCGCTTGTAAAGTTGCCTTGAGTTGTTCTTGGCTGCGTTGGAGGGCATTGTAGAAAGCCTGGCGCTGGGTAATATCATTGGAAATACCACAGAGGGCATAGGGTTGTTGATTTTGGTCAAACAGGATAAACTTATGGGAGAGGAAAGTATAATTTTTATCATGGATTTTCACATCTTCCTCAAACTGATGGAAGTGACAAGATTCAATTACTATGCGGTCATGTTTTTCAAAAACATCAGCCACTTCGGGGAGGTAAAAATCATGGTTAACTTTGCCAATGATATCTGCTAGAGTACAGTTAAATAATTTCAGAAATGCTCTGTTAACAAAGATATGTCGTCCTTGTAGGTCTTTGACATAAATTACCGCCGGAGCAAAATTGAGCATTGCTTCTAACTTAGCTTCACTTTCTCGGAGGGCGGCGGTACGTTCTTCTACACGCACTTCTAACTGTTGATTTAAGTCGGCTAAGGCTTGGGTAGTGCGATCGCGCTCAATAGCAATAGAGGCAATATGGGCGCTGAGGCTGAGAATTTCTAAGTCTTGATTTTGGGGAGTGCGACAGGTCTTGAAATAAACCGCAAAAGTTCCTAAAATCTCTTGGTCACTACCGATCGCCGGAGCCGACCAACAAGCCCGCAATTGATATTCTAGGGCTAAATGTCTGAAGTTTTGCCATAGGGGGTCAGTAGCAATGTCAGCAACGATGACAATATCCCGACAAAAAGCAGCTTTTCCACAGGAACCGGCTTCCGGACCAATGAGCATCCCATCTAAAGCCTCGGAGTAAGCCTTGGGTAAATTAGGGGCTGCGCCGTGGTGTAGTTTCCCGTGGTCGCATAGTAAAATCGAACATAATCCCCCCTGGAATTGCTTTTCCATTGACCTGGCTAGGGCATCAAGAATTTCGGGAAGCGGGTCTAACTTAGCCATGATAATTTTTTGCTCAAGATGCTACAGTGAAATGGTGATTTTTTAAGCCTAGACCCCCCCTATTCTAAGCTCAACTGGCAATTTCTGCCAACTCCATCCATCTTTCTGTCGCCTGATCAATTTCGATCGCCAAAGACTCAACTTGCTGGTGCAACTCCTGAACCCGACTTACAGAAGTTGATGATGCTTGGTAAAGTTCCGCCTCTAACTGCTGTTTTTTCTCCTCTAACTTAGCGATTTCTTTTTCCAGGTTTTCATACTCTCGCTTTTCCTTAGATGAAAGTTTGCGCCGTCCGTCTTTTCCCCAGGAATAGCGGGGGGATTTTTCCGCTTCTGGTTGGCTGGGGGTAGCCTCAACCTGGATTTGCTGTGATTGTGCTTTAGCGGCTTTTTCGGCTTCTTCGGCTTGTTTATAGTCCAAATAAACCGAATAATTACCGGGATATTGACGGAGGACTCCCTGAGACTCAAAGGCGAAAATCATATCGACGGTGCGATCTAAAAAATAGCGATCGTGAGATACGACAATCGCGCATCCATTAAACTCCTCTAAATACTCTTCTAATACCGAAAGAGTCTGCACATCTAAATCATTAGTCGGTTCATCTAAAATCAGAACATTAGGTGCTTCCATTAATACCCGCAATAGAAACAAACGCCGTTTTTCGCCGCCAGATAGCTTATTTAAGGGAGCATATTGTTGGGCGGGAGGAAATAGAAACCTCTCCAACATTTGGGAAGCCGTAATTTGGGTTCCGTCAGCGGTAGTCACATATTCTGCCACTTCTTTTAAATAATCAATAACTCGCTGATTTTCATTCATCGCCTCCAACAGGTTGTCACAATGTTGGTCAAAATAGCCTATATGAATAGTGCTGCCAATTTCGACACTTCCCGAGTCCGGTTGAACCCGACCCGTAATCAAATCTAAAAGGGTAGATTTTCCGACTCCATTACTGCCAATAATTCCCACGCGGTCTTGGGGGTTAAATGTATAGGTAAAATCCTTAATCAAAGTTTTGTCATCATAGGATTTTGCAATATTCTTTAACTCAATTACTTTCTTACCAATGCGGCGACCAGGGGTAGAAATTTCGACTTTACCGAGGGTAGATTTAAACTCAACATCCTGCATTTCTTCAATGCGTTGAATCCGGGCTTTTTGCTTAGTGCTTCTAGCTTTTGGCCCCCGCTTTAACCATTCTAATTCTCGGCGCAAAACCCCTTTATGTTTATGTTGTTGGCTAACGGCTACATCTTCCATTCCGGCTTTTTTTTCCAGGTAATAGGAATAGTTGCCGGAGTAGGTATATAAATCACCGCGATCGATTTCAATAATGCGGTTGGTGACTTTATCTAAAAAATAGCGATCGTGAGTAATTAAAAATAAAGCACCCCGATAACTATTCAGATAATCCTGTAACCATTCCACAGACATAGCATCGAGATGGTTAGTGGGTTCATCCATTAATAAAACATCGGGTTCTCGTAACAGCGCCGCCGCCAAAGCAATACGTTTGCGATATCCTCCCGAAAGGCTGCCAATTGTGGCATCAAAATCTTCGATTCCCAATTTAGTTAAAATAATTTTAGCCTGAGTTTCCAACTCCCAAGCATTACTAGCATCCATGCGCTGCATAATTTGGGAAAAGCGAGTCATGAGGCTTTCATCATCGGGAAATTTAGCAATTTTTAAGGAAAGTTCCTCATACTCCTGAATCAGATGGAGTTTATCACCACTATCGGCAAAAACCTGTTCTAAAACGGTGTTATTTTCATCAAGTTCGGGTTGTTGAGGCAAATATATAAGTTTAATTTTCGGGTTAACCCAGAGTTGACCGCCATCAATATGTTCGCTACCTACAATCATTTTTAAGAGGGTGGATTTTCCGGAACCATTAGTGCCAATTAAACCCACCTTATCCATAACCCCTAAATTCAGGTTAGCATCCCTAAGAATTTCTTTAGTCCCGAAGTCTTTTTGAACTGATTGTAGAGTTAATATATTCATATTGTAGTTAACGGCTTTACTGGCAAATCTTAATAGTTTAAATAGGGGCGGATGCCCCTACTAGGAAATAACAACTGGGTGACAATGATTAGGATTTGGTTAGATCGCCGACATTGAATAAGAAGGGAACCTTACTTTTAGAATCACCCAAAATCAGGACTTTAGGCATTTGAGAGCCCCCTTGTCGCCAAGCCTCGATCGCCTCTTTTTGCAGTACCAACTCACCACCTTGAGCCTTGAGAGTTTCGGCTAATAAGCGTTGAGCTTCCGCCCGACCCTTAGCGCGGTTAATGTCGGCTTGGGCTTGTTGTTCAGCTTCTTTGGCGACATAGACAGCCCGGCGCGCCCGTTGTTCAGCGATTTGTTTTTCTTCAACGGCGCGAGCAAATTCGGGGGAGAAAGTCAGATCGACAACACTGGTATCTAAAACGATAATGCCATATTTATCTAATCGTGACACCAGAGCCTCGTCAAAATCTGCTTTCAGTTGCTCCCGCTGGGTAATTGCTTCCTCAATGGTACGTTTAGCAGCAGCAATTTTAAAAGATTCCTGGGTTTGAGGGGCAACAATTTTAGATACCACATTTTGGAGAGTACCTTGTTCCCGGCGGATCTGCACGACATTTACCGGGTCGAGGCGGAAGTTAATGGCAAAACTGGCGGAAAGTTGTTGTAGGTCCTTGGTGGAACTTTGGGCAGGAACTTCAAACTTCTGGACGGTGACATCATAAACATCGACTGCAGAAATTAGGGGCGGCTTAAAGTGTAACCCCTCTAGTAGTGCGCCATCCTGGGCTTTTCCCAGAATACTTAACACGGCGGCTTGACCAGGATTAATAATTACAAAAGCATTAAGCCCAATCAGAATAGCCAGTGCGACGATAATTCCCAGAACAATGGCTGGTAAACCCTGTTGGGGTTGTGCGCTTTTCAAAGTTATAACTCCTTAGTTATGAACGACAGTATAGAAGAGGGGAAAGTATCATCTTCTAGTTTAAAGGTTTTGCTGATTACCGACATGATTGACGATCACGTGTAAGTTGTGGTTCTTGCCAATCGTAGGAATAATGGCTGATAGACTGGATTTGGGGAATAGCATTGATAATGTCGCGCATCTGATGTTCTAGGGGGGGGCGGTTTTTAATGGATTTGCCCCAGTCTCCGGCGATCGCTGGGATAATTTTAGTTCCCGGTTGGGCTCGGTTAGCAACAGTTGCCACTTGTTCAACTATACAGCTTGTGGTGCCACAAACTCCATAGGCCATGGGATGCCATTCGATCGCACTAGAGAACCGATCCCAAGGTTGCAACCTGGAATCAAAACCCTGCTCCCCAACGCGGCGGTTAGCCTCCGGGAAAAACACCGCCCCCGCCGGAATGCCGCGCGATTGTACTGGCTGGCTAAACATATTTAAAAAGTCCAGAATCCCCTGTTGGGCGTGAGCGACACTCAACCGCCACAATTGTTGATTAAAGGTATTTCCCAGGCTGGGAATGCCACTGAGAGCCGGTAGGGCCGTTTCATCATGCCACAGGGGTAGTTTTTCCTGTGGCTGTGCTTCCTGTGGCTGTGCTTCCTGTGGCTGTGCTTGCTCAGGATACTTTTGATTGATCTGATTAACATCATTTTCTGTCAAAAAACCCTGGCTAACATAGCGTTGTAGCAGTTCCCGTCCCCGGTCGTTGTTGGCCCGTTGCAGCAAGGCGGACTGGGAAGCATCCCCATAAATCCATAAATCCTTAACTCGGCTGGCTACTGATTGAGGTCCCAAACCTCTGGGATAGCGAACATAGTCAAACAGAACACCACTGGGGCGACGGCGGAGGACGGCATTCAGGAGGGTATTAAAATCTTGTCGTGCGGTGGGATGATAGGGATCAACGAAACCCTGATTGATGTAGCTTTCCCCAAAATCGTTGCTGGCGGTGCCGTCTAAATTAGCGGTAACGGTGGTTTCGCCACTACCATTGACGGCAAGGACTCCGGCGCGATTAGGTAGTAGGGTGTAGGTATAACCAAAGTTGAGCATAAACATCCAGGCGTAAACCTGTAGCCCCCGTTGTCTGCCTTTTTGGATTGTTTGCGCCATGAGGTCTACTTGTTCTAAACCGGGCGATCGCATGACTGAAGGCCAAGGGGTGGGGTTATTGGCGGCGGGAAGTAACACCTGAGCGTCATAAAATACTTCTAGGTAAACTTGGTTATAGCCTTTGTTGATGATGTCATCTAACAGTTTTTCGAGGGCTCCGGGTTGGGCATCACAGCTATATAGTCTTAACCAAATGGCTTGATTTTGGGGGCGGCTTTGCTGACGACAGCGATATACAGCTTGGGCGTGTTGAATCAGGATCTGGTTATATTGCTGTTGGGCATTGCTATCCCCAGATAAGGCAGTTTGGCGCAGGGTTTCTTTTTCGGCGATCGCCTCTGGGGAGAGGCGACAATAGGCTATGGTTTGCGATCGCCCTGGGCTAGTAGCCAACAGGCTTAATAATAGAGCCACTAACATGGGTTTATAGAGACTCAGCAGACGGTGAAAGCAATTTAAGGCGATCGGTGATTTAGCCATAGCACATATACCAAATAAAAGCAACTCTTAATCATTACAGATCAGATTGAGTTGCTTAGGTTAACTCACAAATCAGGTGGGCTGGAGTTAAGCGCCGCGTTTGACAGCCGCCTCTACTTGTTTAAACTCCTGTTCTAGTCTTTGTTTGAGTTTATCAGGAACGGGACGGTTAGGGTAGGAACTGTAATGACCTGCTAGGGCATTTAAGGCCGTCCGCATAGTAGTAAAGGAACTTGAACTAGAAACTGCTGGGTCTCGACGGTAGCGGGAAGCGAAACTATTGATCAGAGTCCGGGCTTCCGCTTGGGCGGCGGGCTTTTCTGGGGCATCTTCGGGTAAGGCGATCGCAGTTCTCAAACTATTCACAACTGCTAAGGTATCCTGGCTATAATTTCCTGTGAGGCCATCGGGTGAGTTACCACAGCCCACCAGGGCAACGGTAACGACCATCAGTAGGGCAACCAGACGAGAAACAAAGTATTTCATAAAAAGACTGTCAAAATAACCTAACTACAATCCTACCTCTAATTGCCAACAGCCACTCACATAGTCTGGTTGTGTTACCTAGAATAGCTATCACACCCTCGGCTTTCTTAGTTTTGTTTCCGGCTATTCGCCCATAGGATAATGTATTTGATGCCAGTGCCACAGAATCAATCCCTATTCACCATTTCCTAACTAAGCTAATGATTAGCCAAGATCTACTGTTCTCCAATTTGCCGTTATATAAGGCAATTGATCGACACCCACTGACGGCTTCTCCTGAAACTCCCTTAATGGGGGTCATCTCCATGATCAGCCCACAGTCAAAAAGTGACTCTGACAGGGAAACTCAGCCACACCGGAAAAGTTGCGTCTTGGCGGTAAAAAAGGGAAAACTGGTGGGTGTAATTACGGAAAGGGATCTCGTCCGCCTGGCTACCCAATATCGCAGCTTTGACCATTTAACCTTAGCGGCGGTGATGACCCGCGATCTAGTCACCCTATCAATAGAACCCCATCAAGACATTTTTACTGCTATTACCCTGATGCGTCAACATCAGATTCGCCATCTTCCGGTTTTGTCGAAAACGGGTGAACTGGTGGGATTAATTTCGACACAAACCCTGCGCGAGTGTTTGCAACCAGGGGATTTGTTCAAATTACGTCAAGTCGCCGAAGCCATGACGCGAGACGTGCTCCATGCTACCCCTAACGCTTCTATTTTACATCTGGCTCAATTGATGGCGGAATATCGGGTTAGTTGTGTGGTCATTGCTGAACCCAAAATCGGGGATAGTTTCCTGTGCCATCCTGTAGGAATAGTCACAGAAAGAGATATTGTCAAGTGTTCAGCCCTGGATCTTAATTTTGATCAGGTGATGGCGGCTGACATTATGAGTAGCCCCCTATGGTGTTTGCACCCCACAGAAAATTTATGGGTAGCCCATGAACAAATGCAGCAACGGGGAGTCCGTCGGTTAGTGGTGTGTGATCAACAACAGCAATTAGTGGGTATTTTGACTCAAACCAGTTTACTGCAAACTCTTAATCCCCTGGAACTTTATAATACCATTGAAGCCCTACAACAGCAGGTTAATAAATTACAAGGTGAACGGCTCAAACAGATGCAGAATGACCACCATCAGACTCACCAACAACTGCAAAAACAGCGAGATTTTACCGAGGCTATCTTAGATACGGTTCCGGCTTTAATTGTGGTTTTAAATACCCAAGGTTACATCGTCAAATTTAATCAAGCCTGTGTTAAAATTACGGGATATTCTTGGCAAGAAGTTCAAGATAGACCCTTTTGGGAGATTTTATTAGTTCCTGAAGAAGTGAACGCGGTCAAAAAGGTGTTTGAGGATTTAAAAGCGGGGAATTTTCCCAGTTATCATGAAAATTACTGGGTGACGAAAACAGGCGATCGCCGTTTAATTGCCTGGTCTAATACAATTTTATGTGATGATGATGGGCAAGTGGAATATATAATCGGTACGGGAGAAGATATCACCGAACGTAAACGGGCAGAAATAGAGTTAGAATCCCAGAAGGAAGCCTATCGCCAATTAGCATCATCCCTGGAAATCAAAGTCGAGTCAAAAACCGCTGAAATTGCCGCAAGTAATCATCAACTAGAACTCGAAATAAATCAAGTAAATCAGATTCAACAACAGCTAATATTTGCTCAACAAAGATTGAATGATTTACTTAATTCAAGTTTGGCAATTATCTATAGTTGTGACCCGAAAACTATGAGGATAACATTCATTAGTAGCAATGTTAAAAATGTCCTAGGATATACCCCAGAAGAATTTCAAGAAAGTGTCGAGTGTTGGGAAGAGAGAATCCATCCCGAAGACCGAGATTTTGCCTGGGCTAAAGTTCGTGATGTTTTTATCAAGGGCACATCTTTTTATGAATATCGTTTTCTTCATGGGGATGGTAGCGATCGCTGGATGCAAGAACATCTAAGGTTAGTATTAGATGCGGCGGGAAAACCCAGAGAAGTGGTGGGCTATGGTTTTGATATTAGCGAACGCAAACAAGCAGAAATAGCAGCAGCGGAACGAGAGGCGATCTTGTCTAGTTTCTATAATAGCACCAGCATGATGATGGGTGTAGTAGAACTCCTAGATGAGGATATTATCCACATTTTTAGTAATAATGCAACGGCTGAATTTTGGGGTGTAAGTCCTGAATGTCTGAAAAATGCCCGGTGTAGTGAAATGGGTGTACCCGCCTCAATTATTGAGTTTTGGTCTCAACATTATCGGGAAAGTCAACAGCTTGGGAAACCGATTAAATTTGAGTATATTCACACCCTAAATGATGGGAAACATCACTTATCGGTTACGATTTCGCCTATCCTCAATTCGGGCTTAGACAAGTTGAGGTTTTGCTACATTGCTGAGGATATTACCCAAGCCAAGCACACCGAATATCAATTATATAAAATCACTCAAGATTTGCTCAACTCTCAAAAAATAGCGGGTATTGGCACTTGGGAATATAATGTAAGTTCGGGTAAAATTACCTGGTCAGAAGAGGTGTTCCTGATTTATGGCATGGAGCCGACCCAAGGGGAACCGACTTTAGGAGAATTACGAGACAAAATGCACCCGGATGATCGCGATCGCCACGCGGAAGATACGGAGCGATCGTTGACTTCGGGAGAACCTTTTTATACAGAATATCGTCTATTTCGTCCCAGTGGAGAAATGCGTTATATTCAAGGCATGGGAGGAGTAGAATTTGATGCCGAAAAGCAACCGTTACGCTTATTTGGCTCAGTAATTGATATCACCGAAAAAAGACAAGCGGAGATGGCGTTAAGTGCTTCCGAGGCTAAATATCGCCGTCTGATTGAACAAATGCCAGCCGCCACCTATACGGCTAATTTAGATGAAAAATTTAGCATACTTTATATTAGTCCTCAAATTCAGCGTTGGCTGGGTATTTCAGCCAGTGAGTGGTTAAAAAATAGTAAGGATTGGCTGGAGTTAGTGCATCCAGAAGATCGCGATCGCGTGTTGGTAGAAATCCGTCAAGGTATCCAAGAAAATCAAGACTTTAGTGTTGAATATCGGATGTTTTCGCGATCAGGAAATGTGGTCTGGGTGCGTGATAACGGCAAAGTCGTTCTCGATGACCAAGGGAACCCCACATTCCTACAGGGAATTATGATTGATATTAGTGATAAAAAAGAGGCAGAAATTGCCCTCCAAGAAAGCGAGGAAAAATTCCGTCAAATTGCTGAAACAGTGCGAGAAGTGTTTTTTATGACATCTTTTGATGGTCAAACAATTCTGTATATTAATCCTGCCTACGAGAAAATTTGGGGGCAAAGTTGCGCCAGTCTCTACGAAAACCCTCAACATTGGATTAATTCTGTACATCCAGAAGATATACAGCGGGTGATAGAAGCATATCAGCGCCAGTTTCAGGATAAGTTGGTTTTTGATGAGGAATACAGAATTATTCGCCCTGATAGTACAATTAGATGGGTAGCAGCGCGGGTTTTTCCAGTTACTGATAAATCAGGTAAAATCTATCGTTTTGCCGGAATTGCTGAAGATATTACCTCCCGAAAACTCATGCTTGAACAACTCCAAAACAGTAAAACATTTATTCAGAAAGTTACTGATTATATACCCAATATTTTGTACATATGCGACCTCATCAAAAAGCGCAATGTTTATATCAACCGCAATATTCAAGATATCCTAGGATACACCTACGAAAAAATCCAAGAAACCGGAGGCACTTTACTCTATGAAATTATCCATCCTGAAGATTTACCCATCATCGAAAAACACTTTCAAGATATGTCCAAAGCACAAGATGGTCAAATATATACCGTAGAATATCGCGTTCAAAAAGCCAATGGAGAATGGCGGTGGTTACTGAGTCGGGATCTCGTTTTTAGTCGCCATTCAGATGGACGGGTTCAAGAAATTTTAGGGACTGCTACAGATTTCACCGATCGCAAACAAACCGAAGAAATATTACACACTACTTATCAGCATCTCAAGCAAAAAAATCGGGAAATGGAAATTGTCAGCAAAATGATTGAATTTCTGCAAGCCTGCGATGCAGTTGAGGAGGGATATGAAGCGATTGCGGAATTTCTCAAACAGCTTTTTCCCGATTTTTCTGGGGCGGTATTGGTAATAGATCCTAATAGCCCGGAATCGGATTTAGAAGTGGTTTCTACATTTGGTGAACTCCCACATCAGGAGATAAAATTTCCTTTCAAAGACTGTTGGGCGTTACGAAGGGGAAAAATTCATGTCGCCAGTGACCAGCAACCGGGTTTATTTTGTAATCATATAAATTCTGAACTGCTACCTAAATATTCTTTATGTATTCCCCTAATTGCCAAAACCAAAATTTGGGGATTATTATACATGATTACTGAATCGTCTTTCGTTAATATGGAGTCTTCCGAACAACTAGGGCGCACTGTGACTGAGCAGTTATCTTTGGCTTTATTCAACTTAAAACTTCAGGAACAATTACGCCTAGAAAGTATCCGAGATCCTTTGACTGGACTCTTTAACCGTCGCTATCTGCAAGAAACCCTCAATCAAGCCTTAGCCAAGGCTAACCGCAAGAATGAACCCTTATCTATTATCATGATAGATATTGACCATTTTAAACGCTTTAATGATACTTTTGGTCATGAAGCTGGGGACTTAGTTTTGCAAGAAATTGCTCATTTCATCCAAACAAATATCAGAAGTTCTGATACGGCTTGCCGTTATGGGGGGGAAGAAATGACGTTAATTTTTCCAGACACTACCCTAGAAATAGCGAGCGATCGCGCCCAGTTTTTATGTGAGGGAATTCGCGGTTTAAAACTGCAACACCAAAGCCGAGATCTCGGCAAAATTACCGCTTCTTTTGGGGTAGCTTGTTTCCCACAACACGCCCAAACTTTAGATGATTTACTCAGACTGGCTGATGATGCTTTATATCTGGCAAAAGACCAAGGACGCGATCGCATAGTGGTTTGGGATTTTCTGTAGTTAAATACCTGAGAATTGAACCCTAGCAACAACTAGAGGGAGAACAACAAGACCCGTCATTATTAATGTTGGTGATGTGGTAATTCTCACCTTTAGTTAGTTTAGGGTCGCGGATGGCATTTTGCCGACAATCAAACTCTTTAGCATCCTTTAGATCAATATTTTGATAGGGGGGAATTGGGATAATATCGTCACTGTAGGGACTCCTAGTATAGATGTTAAAGGTTTGATCACAAACTGCCATAGGTTGACCTCGATAAAGGGTATGACCATCATCATCAACTACTTGTTTCCAAGGTCCCTTATAAATGACTGCTTGATGGCATTCTAAACAAGGACCTTCTTTGCCTTTGTAGGCACAAACTGTTACAGACCGAAATTCAATGCCATCAATTACCTGCCAGGGTTCAGTCTGACGGGTTAAGATTTCGACCCCATAAAATCCGGCATTTTCAAACATTTGTAAAAATTCGTGTTCTTGAAAAGCGCCAGCAATGCAACCACTCCACAATTCGGGGTCGTTGATAATTTTTTGGGTGGGGGGTTCGTCACAAACAATATCAGAAATAACCGCCCTTCCTCCGACTTTTAAGACTCGGTAAATCTCGGCAAATAGTTTTAGTTTATCCTGAGATTTAACTAGGTTCAGAACGCAATTAGACACGACTACATCCACAGTTACATCAGGGATTAAGGGCTGTTCTTGGCGGAGGCGATCGCACATAGCCTCAAACCGGGATACATCTTCTATGGAGGTAATAGGATTATCATTTAACCAGGTTTGCACCATAGCCAAATTTAGCCCCAAATCCTGGATTTTTCCCTTCACAAACTCAGTATTTTTATAGCCCAACTTATCGGCAATTTCATCTTGATACTTACGGGAAAGCGCCAGCATATCATCATTAAAATCAACCCCAATTACTCGCCCATCTTTGCCGACTTTTTGGGCGATAATATAGCAATTTTTGCCAGCCCCAGACCCCAAATCTACCACCAATTCCCCAGAATTAATATATTGGGTGGGGTCGCCACAGCCATAGTCTTTCTCAATAATTTCTGATGGTAAAATCTCCAGATAATTACCATTATATGATGTCGGACAACACAGGGAAGGCTGAACATCTTTCGCCCCGGCTTTATAGCGTTCTAAAACTTCATTTTCTATATCATAATTAACAGCAGTATTTGCAGATTTAGCTGGAGTCATGATTTAAGCATCCTTAGGTTGATGATATGGATCTATACACAGATAGGCTGTAATTAATGCCATAGCTTGATTATACTAGATCCGGTTAATTTATGGGTTGGGGGGAATGCGCCAGCCACTATAGGTCTGACGCAGGAAATCAGAGTTATTTAATCCCCGAAAATGTCGAGATATCTAGGTAGTCGATACCTTGGAAAAACCCTAATAAACGGTTAGCAATTTTCGCCACGCCACCGACCACATTTGATTCAATATTTAACGGTAAAACCGGATCATGAAGGGATAGGCGCAATAAAAACCAGCCATCCTCGTCGGGCGACCCACAGGAAACCCGAACCCCCTCGTAGTTTTTGGGGACAATTTCCCAGTCGGTTTGTTGAGAGACAAACTGATTCAGTTTTTCAATCACGTTATTACCTAATGATTTAAAATCATCATTTTGAATGGTTATCCGCACTTCTTGACTCTCGGCGGGTTCCTGTAAATTGGCAATTAAATCGGTGAGAGATTTACCTTGTAGGTGGGTTTTAGCTAGTTCAATTAATAGCTTGCTAACTAAATATGCACCATCATCTAAAAAGTAGTTCTCTTTCATAGCACCATGACCGGAAGTTTCAATAGCCAGCCAAGATTCCTGTCCGGTTTCATTAAGTCGTATGGCTTCATTAATTACATTTTTGTAACCGCGCTTAAAGCGATGATGAACCCCTTTTAATTCCTGCTCGATAAAATGAGTTAAGCCATCGGAAGTAATGGAATCAGTGACGATCGCAGAACCGGGATTTTCTCGTAAAACTATCGCTGAAATTAGAGCAATTAGGCGATTTCGGTTAAGTTCTTTCCCCAAATTATCAACGGCTGCACCCCGATCTACATCGGTATCAAAAATAATCCCAAAATCGGCTTTATTGTCAATAACGGCTTGACAAATTGACTCCATAGCGGCTTGATTTTCTGGGTTAGGAACATGATTAGGAAATGTGCCATCAGGGTCTAAAAATTGGCTGCCTGTGGTATCAGCGCCTAGGGGTTTTAAGACTTTTTCGGCATAAAATCCCCCCGCACCATTGCCAGCATCAACGATTATTTTTAATCCAGTTAAAGGCTGTTCAAAGTTGGTGGGATGATTGACACCTTGGCGAATTTTATTAACTAATCCTTCGGCATAGACAGAAATAAAATCATGTTGTATAATAGAACCAGGGGTGGGAGAGTTGGCAAAATCGTTGAGTTTCGCTAACTCCAAAATCTCGGAAATATCCGACTTTCCTAGGCCGCCTTGGGGGGTAAAAAACTTTAAGCCATTACGGTTAAAGGGGAGGTGGCTGGCGGTTAACATAATTGCGCCATCACATTCCCAGCCGGGGGTAACGGTACTCATAAACATGGCGGGAGTTGAGGCGATCGCCAAATCATAAACCTGAGCCCCAGTGGATATAATTCCCTCCATAACTGCTTGACTTAGCACAGGTCCAGATAGACGACTATCTCTACCTACCGCCATAGTTAATTCTGCGGTATTTTTA
The DNA here is from genome assembly GCF_032350395.1 of Limnospira sp. PMC 289.06. NCBI lineage: Bacteria > Bacillati > Cyanobacteriota > Cyanophyceae > Oscillatoriales > Sirenicapillariaceae > Limnospira > Limnospira sp. PMC 289.06. Next base: position 16,574 of record NZ_JARPLC010000028.1, on the reverse strand, counting down.
CCCAGTTTTTGGCTGACCCAACTCGCGAAGGCTTTACCTAAGATAGTGGCAATTTCAGGAGTTAGGTTAACTGGTTCATTGGCTACACCTGCTATGGCGACTCCCCGAATATCCGACCCATTTTGTAGCTTTTTCCAGTCCCAATTAGCAACTTGAGCCATGGTTAATTTATCCCGAATTGATGACTATACTAGATGATCATACTATAACTAGCAAGTGGTTATCAAAAAGTTAATGAATAATTAAGAATTAGCCCCGTTCCATTTTCCATACCATATAAGTATTGCGGCTTTTTTCTTGAGCTTGATATAGGGCAGACTCTGCGGATTTTAACAGTTCGGGGAGGTATTAATAGATGGAATTAGGCTGGCAATACCCTGGCTAACAGTAATGCGATCGCTCACCAGAGAAGCACTATGAGGAATATTTGTTTTTTGCATTGCCACCTGAATCCGCATCGCCACTTGTATAGCACCTTCGCAGTTAGTATTTGATAAAATAATGGCAAATTCTTCACCTCCATAACGAGCCACCAAATCCCCCGGACGCATAGCTGATTCTTGGATAGCTTGAGCGACTCTAATCAAACAATTATCACCCGCCAAATGTCCGTAAGTATCGTTATACTTTTTAAAGTAATCAACATCACACAAAATCAAGGATAGAGGCAACTTTTCCCGCTGCATACGCCGCCACTCTAACCACAAAAATTCATTAAAATGGCGACGGTTTGCTACCTGAGTTAATCCATCTAGGCGCGCCAAACGGTCAAGTTTATGATTAGCTTGTTTAAGTTGTTGATAAAGACCAGCCTGTTGCAGAGGAAAACTGAGTTGAGTAGCCACAGCTTGCATTAGTTCTAAGATGCGGATTTGACAATGGGTAGTTTTCGTGGTATAAAATATTAAAACCGCCAAGACTTCATTAGATACTAAAATCGGTATGCCAAACATTGATTTTAAACCGGCTTCTAGGGCTAAATTTGCCCGGTCATAAACATGATGAGAACAAACCGATATTTCCGGGAGCCATTCCGGTTGTTTAGAGAGCCATATTTGACCAGGCAAACCTTGTCCCATAGTAAATACACGCTGACTAGAGACTTGTTGAAAGTGGCTAAATTCTGGTTTGATTTCTCCCAAAATCGGCACATACTCTAAAGTATTATTTTTAGGGTTAGGCATCCAGGCTTCTCCATACTCCCATAAAGTGTTATCGCAGACAGTATCAATAACTGCAGCGATCGCCTCTTTAAGAGTAGTCGATCGCCCAATTGCCCAAGTAGCGCTCAGTAATAGGCGAGTTTCTCTTTCGGATTCTTTCAGTTGTTGATTTTGCTCAATTAGAGCCTGATTTTTGGCTTCTAATTGTTTCTGAAGAGAGCGAAGAGTCAATTGATTTTGAATGCGGGCTAGTGCTTCTTCAATCTGAAACGGTTTAGTCAGATAATCTGCGCCGCCTACCTGAAAGGCTTTGAGCTTATCAATTCCCTGATTTAAAGCCGTCAAAAAAATCACAGGTATATCCTGAGTTTCCGGGTTCTTTTTGATATACTCACACACCTGATAACCGTCCATTTCTGGCATCATAATATCAAGTAAAATCAGATCAGGTCGAAACCTAGTTAGGCTTCGTAGCGCCAATTTGCCACTGGTAGCCAGTCGAACATCATAGCCCTGTTTTCGGAGTATATTTTGCAGTAGGCGCAGATTATCGGGAACATCATCAACCACTAAAATAGTGACTGGTATCGAATGAGAATCACAATTAATATTGTTCATTTGATATTTCAATCATTCTGTACTTCCAGCATTTCCCAAATGCTTTCATAATCAAAATTTATAGCAAATTGACTTAGGGCGATCGCCAATTCCGAAGCCTGGGGAGAAATTTCTTCAATCAGGCTATTGATTTCCGGTTCATTTAGAGTCATGACCGCATCAGCCAAAGCTGTCCGCCATTCTAAAGGCATTTGTGCCAGTTGATTAGCTATTTTATCAACATTTTTATCAACATTAGGGTAAATAGAATCAATCACCTCCATAGTTTCCGTTGATTGATAGTCATTGCCGAAGAATTTAGCGATATATGTCATAATTTTAGGCACTTCTATCGGTTTATGAACAAACTCATCACAACCCGCCTCGATCGCCTCCGACCTTTCCTCTACAAAAGCACTAGCAGTTAAGGCAATAATAATAGTTTTATCCTGACTATTGGGAGATATGCCTAGGCTTTTTTCCTGTCGGCGGATTTCCCTTGTCACCTCATAGCCATCAATTAGGGGTATTCTCAGATCCATCCAAATTAGATGGGGGCGAAAGTTTTGCCAGATGGCGATCGCTTCTTCTCCATCAGTCGCCTGTTGAATTTGAAACCCCAGAGGTGATAAAATTTGGTAAAGTAGCTGCTGATTATCAGAATTATCCTCAACAATCAAAATCCTCTGTTCACCTTCCCGGTTATTCTCACTATGATTATAGTCTAATTGCTGGGGTTTTGGGGAGGGTTTAAGATTCTTTGCCCTAGGGTTATACTCTGAGACTACCACCTTTAATTTAAATTTAAAAGTTGTGCCATGACCGACCTCGGATATAACTTCTATTTCCGCACCCATTAGCTGTAGATATTTTTGACAAATAGTTAACCCTAATCCCGTACCTTCCTGGGAATCAATACCCGCCTGAGCTTGAAAAAATGGCTCATACAATTGTGCTATTTCCTCTGGAGTCATCCCCACCCCACTATCAGTCACAGCTATTTGTAAACAACAAATTGGGGGTGATGAGGATATAAATTTATGGTCAGCAGTTATCACAACTCTACCCTGTTCAGTAAACTTAATAGCATTACCAATTAGATTAATCATAATTTGTCGCAACTTGAGGCGATCGCCACGAATATATCGGGGTAAATCTGGGGAATAAACACAATCTAAATAGAGATTTTTCTGACTAGCTTTCAGGCTAAATAAATCCTTAATTTCATCAAGCATTCGCCACAAATCAAAATCATCATCAGATACCGTCACCCGTCCCGCTTCAATTTTCGACAAATCTAGTATATCATTAATTAAACTCAGTAAATGTTCACCGCTGCGCTGAATAATATTCAGATTATTATGCTGATGTTCCGTGAGATTATCGCCATAATTCAGCAGTTGCGTAAAGCCCAAAATCGCATTTAAGGGAGTCCTTAACTCATGACTCATATTAGTTAAAAAAGTAGTCTTAGCTTGATTCGCCGCCTCCGCCACTTCTTTCGCCCTTACCAATTCCTCCTCCGCCTGTTTGCGATCGCTAATATCTAAAACCACTCCCTGCCATAAAATATCTCCATTTGGGCGTTTTTCCGGTCGGCAATTACCCAAAATCCAGCGAGTTTTTCCCGAGGGCAGAATATGTCGCCATTCATGGGAAAAAGAACTCAGATCCGCTTGACTATCCATAATCTTTTGATAATAAGTCGGCACATCATCTGGATGAATTTGTTGAAGTAAAATTTTAGAATCAGCTAAAACCTGTTCCGCTTCCAGTTCAAAAAGTTCTCGACAGCCTTCGCTAATATATTCAAACCCAAATAAATTATCCGAACTTACAACATAGCTATAAATAGCCCCCGGAATATTAGTAGCAATACTTTCTAATCTAGCCTGACTAAATTTCAGCGCTTCTTCGGCGCGACGGCGATCGCTAATATCAACCACAATAGCCAGATGAGAAATAGCCTCACCCTGAGAATTATAAATTAGCGAAAAACTCCCCTTCGTCCAAATAGCCATACCATTTTTATGAAGGTAGCGCTTTTCCAGAGAAACTGACTCAATTTCTCCTCGGTGTAACTCCTGCATTAAGGGCAGACATCGTATTAAATCTTCAGGATGAGTCACCTGTTCAAAAGTTTTTTGATATAGTTCATGTTCGCTATAACCCAATAATTCACAAAAGCATTGATTAGCCCTAATAAATAAACCCGATTTAATATCAGCTTGATTAATTCCCACCGCCGCTTGTTCAAAAATCGCCCGCAGTTGAGTTTCCCGCAGTGCTAAACGTTGTTCAACTTGTTTCATGTCAATGATATCCATTAACATCTTAGGATTAGCCATAATTTCCTCTGGCTTCACCCCAATTAACTCCTGAATTATGGCACTAAAATCAGACAAATCAGCAGCAACCTGATATTTTCCCAAAGTAGTTTGAGGGTGATTATCAGTTACCTGGTCTAGCTGTATTTGTAGCGATCGCCACTCGAGTTGATGTTGAATTTTAGCTATAATTTCCACCGATTCCAGCGGGTAGGTAATATAATCCGCCCCTCCCGCCGTAAACACTTGCACCCGATTAGCCAAATCATCTAAAATAAAAATCACCGGGATATTACAGGTAGCATCATCCGCTTTTAACTGTTCACAAAGCTGATAGCCATCCACATCAGGAATATCGCCATTAAGTAAAATCAGATCAGGGAAATTAGCCGGGAAGCGCAGCCACTCCCTCGCTAGACTTCCAGAGTTTAGCACCTGTACTTTATAAGCCGGCGATGCTAAAATTTGGGAGAAAATACCTATATTGTCCGGTATAGCATCCACCACTAAAATATGGCTTAGGGATGCAGCCGATAACTCTGAACTCATAGTTCCCCCCAAATTTCAACTAATTTTATCATCAGTTAGTATAATCAAGTCTAATTATACTGGTGGGGTAAGTCCATGGGATTGGGCTTCTGCCATTAACGCCAATACCCTAGGGGAAAAGACCCCTAGGGCGATCGCACTATTCCAGAAACCATGGTAACAACTTAATCAATCCTCAATTCTGCTGGGATAGTCTCCAGGGGAAGCTCTTGTTCTTTTTTGGCTACACACATCAAAGACAAAGCCGCTTCCGGGGTATTCCGATTAATCCCCGACAGTCGCTGACCTAAACCGTAACGCCAATGGGGAGGTTGACCAAAATGACCCTCAACAACTTCAGCCCCGACAGTATTATTATGGGGATAAAGTTTAACCGTAAATCCCAACGGACGCAGATTCTGATAGAATAAAGCCGAGGTAACTCCATCCCCTGGTCGATGATGGGCTTCTGTTTTTAAGGCTGCTAATCTTTCCGAGTATTTGATATGCAGATTGCGGAAAAATAGCCGATATAAAGGTAATCTGATTTTGTACAAAATCATAGCTAAACCTCGGTAATTCCAGGCTGACAATTGCGGATCATGATCCACAATTAAAGTTCCCCCAGGACGCAGTAAACGTGCCGCTTCTACCAACACTTTAACCATATCATCGCAATGATGCACCGTAGCATTTAAAGCCACAATATCAGCAAAACCAGAGATAAAAGGGAGATGATGGGCATCAGCCAACACAGGAGTATAGCCAATTTCTCTAGCCATTTTTAGGGAACCGAGGGCGACATCTACACCAATTAACAGTTTAGGTTTGCCACCAAGAGAGGCGTAAAGATTCCCCGGACCGCAACCAATATCTACCACAATTTTATCATCCCAAGTTCCACTAACTGCCTGCCAGCGTTGTTTAAATTTGGGGTAACGATGACAAGCATCAAAATAGGTTTTTGCCCATTCGGGATGGCTGAAAAATTCAGCATTAGCTTGTACAAATGCTGTATAATTAGGAATGGTAAATTTTGGGATGCCTTGGTCATAGGATACTATCGGAAATTTAGGATCAAGAAAATCCCCTAGTCCGGGGATTGTTTTAGGCTTAATTGTCATGATTTTTGACTGGGTAATATTTACTGAAACTTCCCCACACCTGATTGATATCTGAATTATGGCGATCGCCACTAAGCGACTACCACATAAATCAGCAGGCGCAGCGATGTTATTGATTTAAATATAATTTATTTGTTTTAGAAAAAAAAAGATTGGCTCAGGGTTTTGTAAAATTTATGTAAAGATTCAATCAAGATGCTTGACAGCATCAATTAATCACCTAGGAATTGTTAAATTTTAATTAAGTTTAGGGCTGTGTTTACCCAATTTTCCAAACTTATATGATATAATTATAGGTCGTCCCACAATCGGCTAAAATTTGGGTTCTATATGGTATCTGTAACGCTTGTCGATCGCATTAGCCAACGAATTGGCAACCATCCTCAAAATCCCATTACTTTTGCCGAGTATATGGAGATGGTACTGTATGACCCACAAAGCGGCTACTATAACCATAACTCTCCCCAAATTGGCGCACAGGGGGACTTTTTCACTTCTCCTCACCTCGGTTCAGATTTTGGCGAGTTACTAGCTGAACAGTTAGTAGAAATGTGGGAAGTTTTGGGAAAACCCGAACCATTTACCCTAGTGGAAATGGGAGCAGGTCAAGGCATTTTAGCTGCTGATATTATCGGCTATCTGCAACGACAATATCCTCAAGTTGTCCGGGTCTTAGATTATGCGATCGCCGAAAAATCCCGGCGACTGAAAACCGAACAACAGCAACGCTTACAGCAGTTGGGCGAACCCTTTACCCAAATTCGCTGGTGTAATTTAGATGATATTGCCAACCATTCCATTACTGGCTGTTTTTTCTCCAACGAATTAATCGACGCTTTCCCAGTGCATTTAGTCACCCGCCAGGATAATCAATTACAGGAAATTTATGTAACCACTACCGGGAAATCTCCTAATTTTCAACTAGCAGAAGTAGTCGGGGAACTTTCCACCCCCCAACTGGCTGACTATTTTCGGCTAGTCGGTATTGATTTATTATCCGATGCTTACCCCGAAGGTTACCGGACTGAGGTTAATCTAGCCGCTTTAGAGTGGATGGAAACTGTCGCTAGGAAGTTGCAGCGGGGATTTGTGCTAACTATTGATTATGGCTATAGTGCCGATCGCCTTTATAGTCCGACCCGCCGGGAAGGAACCCTACAATGTTACTATCAACATCGCCATCATAATGACCCCTATATCTACATAGGTCAACAGGATATAACCGCCCATGTGGATTTTACCGCTTTACAACAAAAAGGGCGATCGCTCGGACTCCAAACCATCGGCTTTACCCAACAGGCTTTATTTTTGATGGCTTTGGGATTAGGCGATCGTATAGCCACCGTTTCCGAAAGCCCAAAAATTTCCCAAGTATTACGGCGGCGGGAGGCTTTACATTCCCTCATTGACCCCATGGGATTAGGTAACTTTGGTGTTCTGATCCAGGGTACTTTCTCCCATGATGTAAAACTCAGGGGGTTAACTTCACCTCAATGGTAGAAAATCGTGCCTTATCGAGCTACTCTCACTCACTCAAAATTAGCCCCGCCTCCCAAAATCCGATCTAATCCACAACAGTAAATTTTTAATCATTTTTGGTCTATAGCTAACAATATTTTATGCTCTGGAGCTAATTTTCCTAAAGTCATAAAGCCCTTGTAAACCTTATGTAAAGATAGTGTAAATCCGTAGAAACACCGAAGAAATAATGGGTCATCTCCTGTATAATAATTACTATATTAAAACACGATTCCCTCGTGTTTAGTGCTTAGTTAAATTTATATTTTTGGAGGACGGAAATGAAAGTTAGATTTTTAAATATCGCCACAGCCACAGTGTTAGCCACTGGCTTAGTGTCCACCCTAGCACCCAATGCCATGGCTCAACCTGGCAACCCCGCTGTTTGTCAAGATCATATTTTTGGTGGTTTGTTTGAAGAGTGTCGGCAAGTATCTGGTGGACCCGCTGGAAATGACAATGCTACTCGCATTGCAGCCCTATTTGAAAAAGAAGTAGTTAGCGATTACAAAGTTAATGCCAGCAGTGGTTCTACCGAGTTTTTCACAATCACCAGCACTGGTGAAGGTGTCGGAACCCTGGACCTCCTAGATCCCGCACTGGCTAATAAAACCTTTGCCTTTGTGATTAAAGGTGGTAACGGCTATGCAGCTTATATGTTCAACGGTATTAGCCAACTAAGTAATTTAAGCTGGTCTACTGGTGGCCCTGGTCTGTCTCACGCCACTCTGTATGTGTTCGACACCCCGACTACTCCCGGAACACAAGTTCCTGAACCTGTAACCCTGTTAGGTTTAGTGGCTCTTGGTGGTATGATGGTTGGTCAAAAAGCCATCTCTCGCAAAAGCTAGATAAACTAGGATATCTACTGAGCTTCAAAAACTAGGGATAATAACCCGGTGGTATGGTCTTTAAGGCTAATTGCCAGGTTGTCTCATGTTCCGGTTTCTTCTGTTTTCTGTGGAGAGTCAGACTCTGGGGGTTAAGTTCACGGGAATCATAGAAAATTCGACTATAGTTAGTTAGTATAACTAGAATTTCCGCAATTAAAGAAGTTTAAATAAACCGCTAATATCTATTAGCGTCAATTATTGACCATATTACATCTATAAATGATAAGATTTGATGGCGGATACTTTACTTAACAAAAACTTAAAGTAAATGTGAGCATTATGTAAAGATCCTGTAAATCAGTGCAAACACTGAGGACGGCTCTGGTAGTGTTGGGTATAATGGTGAACAGATAGGGAAACAAGCGCCATGTTTCCAGCCTAGTCCAACCTAGATTTTTGGAGAGCCAAGATGAAAGTTAAATTATTAAATATAGTAACTGCCGCAGTTTTAGCCACTGGCTTAGTGTCCACCTTTGCACCGGATGCCATGGCCCAAAAACCTGCCAACCCTGGCAACTCTGGCGGCGGTGGCAACTCTGGCGGTGGCAACTCTGGCGGTGGCAACTCTGGCGGTGGCAACTCTGGCGGTGGCAACTCTGGCGGTGGTGGCGGTGGCAACGTTACGACTTGCCAAGAAAATTTGTTTGCGGGATTAACTTACGTCTGCCAAGATAGTTCTGGAAATGACAATGTTTCTGCCATTGAATCTATGTTTGGTAAAACAGTAATCGATGGTTTTAGACTAGACGACTACAAAGTTGATGACAGCAGTGGTTCTAACGCCTTTTTCACCATCACCAGCGCTCGTGATGATGATCCCGAAGCTGCTGAAGGTGTCGGAACCATGACCTTTTTCGATGATAGCCTCAAAGATTCTAACTTTGCCTTTGTGCTTAAAGGTGGTAACGGTTTTGCGGCTTATCTGTTTAACGGGATCGACCAATTAAATGATTTAAACTGGGAAACAGGAGGACCTGGCTTGTCTCACGCGACTCTGTATGTGTTTGATACCCCCAGCAGCAACGGCAGAACAGAAATTCCCGAACCGGGAACCCTGTTAGGTTTGGTAGCCCTTGGTGGTGTGATGATTGGTCAAAAAGCCATCTCTCGCAAAAGCTAGACATTAGGTCTAGTAGGAACAATACTATTGTTCCAGCCACCCGGCTTGACTACGATAGAATCTTTACTCAGCTTCCAAAACTAGGCGATAGATTAAATATCAGGGTTAATTATATTTGTATTCGCCAAATCACTTGTCACATTAAGGCTGTGTAGGGTCGGGTTCTGAGATTGGTTTTCGGTTCCGAGGGGGTTTTGTAAACGGACCCCCACAGCAAAAAATAGGCATCTACTAAAAATCACTAGGTATATATTCATATTGGCGTACCAACCCGGTAGTGAGTCTGTGGGACATCATTACCGGGTTTTTGACTGTAACTTCTGTTGACTGCAAATAGCGCTATAATCGCTACATACTTTGCTGAGTGTGTAACGATCGCAATGGAAGTGGCAGACATTAAACGAGAAATCGAATTGTTGGCAGACCGCCTGGGTAAAACCCAGGAGTATCTTTGACGTACCAGCGATTGAAGCTAAAATTCAAGACTTAGAACAATTAGCGGCCCAACCGAACTTTTGGGATGATCAAACCCAGGCGCAAAAGACTCTCCAGACTTTGAGTGACCTTAAATCGGTTTTGCAACAACAGCAAGACTGGCGAAAGACGCTGGAAGATACTGGGGCGATCGCAGAGTTACTAGAGTTAGAGGACGATGAGTCCCTACGACAGGAGGCTGAGTCTAATGTAGTCCATCTCGGTCGGGATATCGATCGCTGGGAATTACAACAACTCCTATCGGGTCCCTACGATCGCAGTGGGGCGGTTTTGACGATTAACGCTGGAGCGGGGGGTACAGATGCCCAAGACTGGGCGGAAATGCTATTAAGAATGTACACCCGTTGGGGGGAAGCCCAAGGCTATAAGGTCCACCTGGCGGAACTTTCGGAAGGAGACGAGGCGGGGATTAAATCTGCTACTTTGGAAATGGAGGGACCCTACGCCTATGGCTATTTAAAGGCGGAAAAGGGAACCCATCGCCTGGTCAGAATTTCCCCATTTAACGCCAATGGTAAACGCCAGACCAGTTTCGCGGGAGTGGAAATCATGCCGATTCTGGATGAAGGGGCTATAAATTTAGATATCCCGGAAAAGGACCTGGAAATTACCACGTCTCGCGCTGGGGGAAAGGGTGGTCAGAATGTTAATAAGGTGGAAACAGCAGTCCGCATAGTTCATATTCCGACGGGGATAGCGGTTCGTTGTACCCAGGAACGTAGCCAACTACAAAACCGGGAAAAGGCTATGGCTTTACTGAAAGCTAAGTTATTGGTAGTGGCGCAGGAACAAAGGGCGCAGGCGATCGCAGAAATTCGCGGCGACCTGGTAGAGGCGGCTTGGGGAAATCAAATCCGCAACTATGTATTTCATCCCTATCAGATGGTTAAAGATTTGCGGACGGGTGAGGAAACCACGGCTATTAATGATGTGATGAATGGTGAATTGGATGGGTTTATTCAAGCCTATCTACGCCAAGAAAATCAGGTAATTGATAATCAGTCTGCTTAGTAAATGAGGAGTTACGGGAGGGGTTAATTAATAGTTAATTACTAATTATTATGGACTGCCTCCCGCTGCCTTTTAGGGGATAGTTTCCATGTCCAAAGTTTATACTACACAGGAACTGCTACGCATTTTACAAGATGAGAAAAAGGCTTGTCTAAATGGTAAACGCCTGAATTTAAAGGCGACTCCTGGGGTGGGAAATCCGGTGATTGATCACTTTTTGAAACCTGATGCTATTCAGAAGTTTACCGCCTATCAAGATTTTAAGGCGGCGGTTCATGAATATCAACGGGAAAATCAGGTGTCTGGGATTGTGTGGCGACAGATACAAGTGGCAGAAATTATCCTAGATTATCCGATGATTGGAGAACAACTAATTGCTTTACCTGAAGATTTGGAAATTCTCAAACAGGCTAAGGATAGGTTGATTGATTTCTGGTATCGGGTGACGGAAAATATGGATTTATATTTGAGTCTTAATGGGGGGAAAAATCACCGCCAAATAAAGGGTTATGATATAGATGCGATCGCCCAAAGGACAGAGTGGGCTTGTGTTTGGAAGTGGGAAAAATCCCATTTCTTGGAGATGTTGTTACAATTGGGTTGGGGACAGCCAGGAGAAGCCTCGGATCGGCGTGGATGGCCGGATTCTGGTAGTGAATATATACACGCTGTGCGATCGGGTAAATTACCTATTTGCTAATTCATGATCAGCGGTATCGGGCTATGATAGCTATAATAAATAATAGACTTTAATGGTTAGGTGATGTTATGAATTATACTCCATCAGTTTCTCAAACAATTCTCCCAACTTTGGAAAATGGCGATCGCTTATCGATGGTAGAATTTGAGCGTCGCTATAGTTTGCTACCGGATATAAAAAAGGCTGAATTAGTGGAAGGAGTCGTTTATATGACATCCCCTGTTAGAGTCCGACAACACGGAAAACCTCATAGTGATGTTATTGGTTGGCTGGTTTTCTACCGCAGTTTTACACCTAACATTATGGTTTGTGACAACACCAGTGTTCGCCTAGACATGGATAATGAACCCCAACCAGACGCTTTATTGCGTATGGAAGAGGCGGCGGGGGGACAGTCGCGCATTAGTGAGGATGATTATATAGAAGGACCGCCAGAATTGATTGTAGAAATTGCAGCCAGTAGCGCCTCAAAAGACCTCCACGATAAGCTACACGCCTATCGCCGTAATGGTGTAAGGGAATATTTAGTCTGGCTAGTTGATGGGTCAGAATTTCGCTGGTATGTACTCTTTGAAGGACGCTATCAGCTACAACAGATAGATGAGTCGGGTTGTCTGAAAAGTCAATTTTTCCCAGGTTTATGGTTAGATGTCAATGCACTATTATCGGGTAATATGGCACAGGTTTTAGCTAAGTTACAGGAAGGAATAGCTACCTCAGAATATCAGGAATTTGTACAAAGATTGTCAATCAATCCCTAACATGGCGGAAGTGGCTGGAAAGGCGATCGCGGATAGCTATAATAAATAATAGACTTTAATGGTTAGGTGATGTTATGAATTATACTCCATCAGTTTCTCAAACAATTCTCCCAACTTTGGAAAATGGCGATCGCTTATCGATGGTAGAATTTGAGCGTCGCTATAGTTTGCTACCGGATATAAAAAAGGCTGAATTAGTGGAAGGAGTCGTTTATATGACATCCCCTGTTAGAGTCCGACAACACGGAAAACCTCATAGTGATGTTATTGGTTGGCTGGTTTTCTACCGCAGTTTTACACCTAACATTATGGTTTGTGACAACACCAGTGTTCGCCTAGACATGGATAATGAACCCCAACCAGACGCTTTATTGCGTATGGAAGAGGCGGCGGGGGGACAGTCGCGCATTAGTGAGGATGATTATATAGAAGGACCGCCAGAATTGATTGTAGAAATTGCAGCCAGTAGCGCCTCAAAAGACCTCCACGATAAGCTACACGCCTATCGCCGTAATGGTGTAAGGGAATATTTAGTCTGGCTAGTTGATGGGTCAGAATTTCGCTGGTATGTACTCTTTGAAGGACGCTATCAGCTACAACAGATAGATGAGTCGGGTTGTCTGAAAAGTCAATTTTTCCCAGGTTTATGGTTAGATGTCAATGCGCTATTATCGGGTAATATGGCACAGGTTTTAGCTAAGTTACAGGAGGGAATAGCTACCCCAGAATATCAGGAATTTGTGGCAAGATTTATGCCCAGTTAACTGATTCTACACATACCATCAATGGTTTCTAGGGGAACTTCACAGAAATATTGCCGGGTAAATTGTTCTTCTTCAATGGTGGCAAAAAATATGTCTAGTAAGGAGCCAAAATCCTGGTCAGATTCAGATATATCCGCGATTTTACCAGTGGTCTGAGAGCTAATATATAACAGTTTATTTGATGGGGTATCCTCAGCTAATTCTATCTGGTAGCCTAGGGATTTTAGACAATGCAAACCCCTAGTTAAAGCTATATCCCCAATGGCTAATTTTTCTAATAAGTCCTGGAGACTAATTCCTTGATGATTATTGCTTAAATTATCCGCGATTTGGGTGAGTTTTTGCCAAACTTCTTGGGGGGATATCCTGGGGGGTGGAGAATAGGCGATCGCCAATTTTTTACCAGCCTTGACAGCCTCAGCAAACCAGCCTGTTAATTCCTCCCAACTCCCCGGACAATCACTCACCACCAAATAATTACTTTCCCAACTAATCGGCTGATTATCATCATCTAAAACTGTACTTTCTCCAGGGGGATGATTCCGAAAATCCGCTATATCAACAGCAATTAAGGGGGGGTTAATTTCCGTTTCTGATAAAGCAGGACGCACAGCCAATAGTCGCACCTCGTAGCATCTTTTATGAGCATTAAAATCCAACTCGACGATCGCATCATATCGACCAGGGGGTAATTCCTCTTTATAGTGACCCCACCAAACCCCCGGAAAACCTAATTCCGTAGAATCATCAAATAGGTGATAGGTAGTCCTAATATACTGAACTTTTTTACCCCGTAAATCATAAGGATTTTCATTCCAAACATTATCAAACCAGCAATTCTTAATTAACAACTTGGGAACCGGATTTCCCATTCCGCAGGGTTCCAACAATTTTAACTCTTTGAATAAATGAGAACCCAATTCTGCCACAGTACAAACCAAATCGACTATAATAGGAGATTGAGAGAGTAATATTCCCCCCATACGTTGTCGGAGTTCTCGGTCTATGGCTTGTGTAAATATGGGGATATTCTCAATGGGTAAACTCAAGCCAGCGGCGAAAGGATGACCCCCAAAATTATGCAATAGATGCCGTTGATTATATACTAAATCATAGAGGTCAATTTGATTGATTGAACGCGCCGAACCCCTCGCCAGTCCGGTTTCTGTGCCGCCTTCGGTAGTCAGTAAAATAGTAGGACGGCTATATTCTTGGGCGATTTGACCGGCGACTAATCCTAATACTCCCACAGACCATTGAGGGTCACTCAGGACGATCGCATAAGTAGTAGATAAGTCGATTCTTTGCAACTTTTCCCGCACCTCATAGGCGAGATTTTTCTGCAACTCTCGGCGGCGAAGGTTAGCTATTTCGGTATTGATGGCTAATTGTTTCGCCCTTTGGGGGTCGGGGGTGGTGAGTAATTCCACGACACAACTAACGTCCCCATAAATGCGACTAACTGCATTAATTCTCGGACCGATACCAAAGGATATATCGGTAGGGCGATCGCCATTTTTTTGACACAATTTCAGCAATTCCGCAACTCCCGGACGGGTGGGTTGATCTAGTTGTTTTTGGAGTTGTTGAATCCCTCGTTTAGCTAAATAGCGACAGTCTCCGCTAAGTTCAACCAAATCCGCAATTAAACCAATAGCCACCAAATCTAGTAAATTCTCTAAAGGCTGTTGAGAAACGCCTGGTAAAGCCATATATAATGCTTCTATTAACTTATAAGCGATCGCTACTCCTGAGAGATGATAAAGGGGATGGTCAGTCGGTAAATTGCGAGGATTAATAATCGCCAGGACGGGGGGTCGTGTGGGTGGTAAGGTATGGTGGTCTGTGATAATGACATCAATACCCAAATCTTGCGCTAGTTGTAATTCGGCTAAATTTGTGCTTCCGGTATCGCAGGTAATAATCAGACTACAACCTTGCGCCGCCAAGGTTTCAATTGTCCGTTGGTTTAGTCCGTGGGAGTCGGTCAAACGGTTAGGAATAGTGTAGGAAACAGAGGACCCAAAAAACTGTCGCAACCCTTCCCACAAAACGGCGGTGGCGGTGATACCGTCTGCGTCAAAGTCTCCCCAAATGACGATTTTTTCAGGGTTATTGTGGCTGATACATTTCTGATAAGCGAGAGTTAATCGGGCGATCGCCTCTTGCATTTCCGCCCCAAATTCTCCCGGACTAGCGGGTTGATAGCTGTCAATTTCCAGAAATCTAGTCAACTGTTCCCGCGTCGAAATTCCCCGACACAGTAATAGTTGACACAAGTATTTTCCCGAAATATTAGGGTGATGTCGCTGGATTTCTGGAATCATCCAATGAGGGATGTTTGGGGATGGTTGAACCTTCCACATAGGTTAATTATCTGTTAATTATATCTAGTTAATTCGACTCGATAGCGCTGTTTTTTGGTCACAGAAACCTCCCCAATTTCGAGTCTACCTTTCCCGCGAATAGCGATTAAATCTCCGGTTTTAATAGCAATGCTGGCTTGTTTAACCTCTTTCCAATTAACTCGGACATCACCCCCATCAATTAGCGTCACCATTTTACTGCGAGACATCCCAAATCCGGCAGAAGCGATCGCATCTAAACGCAAGGAAGCCTCAACGGTAGTCATGGCTTTTTTCTTGGGTTCTCGGACTTTCAACTCGCTTAAATCAATCGGTTGAACCTTGACGGGAACCGTCCGCACTTGGGTTAGGTTCATCTCCAGATATTCGACCAATTCAGGAATCACAATAGCCTGACCGCCGCGTTCTCCTAATACTATTATATCTCCGGTTTTTTCTCGCACAATTCCCGTACCTAATAAGGAACCCAGAAAGTCTCGGTGGGTAGCCGTGTCAAATAAAAAGTTCCCGGAAATGTCGATCGCTGCGATTTCTACATGGCTTGAGTCGAGGGGGAGTTCTGATCGGGCGATCGCCATTCGCTGACGTTCTGCTTGCGGATAGCCCCCCCAGGAGAAGGCTTGTACCTCTGTCAGTCGCTGAAAAATTCCTTGTGCTTCTGCGATTTCTGGGGGTGAGAGAAACTCAGTCTGTGTAATTTCCCAGGTTTTCAATGCTTGTTCCGCCAGGTCGATAATTCTGGCGATACAATCTCGATTTTCAATACCGTTAAGTAGTTCTTGCCTTGGCAGCATCAGTTTTTCGATTGTAGGTTGATGCAATTAGTCATTTTCAATTTTAACAGGTTTTGGGCGATCGTCACATTTTCTTTTCTGGATCGGCAAATATCTTGCTGGCTAGTTATTTTGTCATGTAGTAGTCCTAGGGGGGGTCTAGGGTGAGTTATGATTCTTTAAATATCGCCAAATCACATCACCAACAGCCACAACTTTAGGGTGCATCACCTCGATAATATTGTAATTTTCCACCAGCATTAATTGCCGTGAACAACCAACCCTTAAAAACACCCAAAAAATTCGGCATTTTTGATGATGATTAATCTCTGGGGCGCAAGGTGGTTTAAAATAGTATATAGCGTTTCCCGGATTAGTAAGGTACTTTTCAAAGCCCCTCTCCCCTTGGGAGAGGGGTTTGGGGTGAGGGCTCT
>NZ_JARPLC010000027.1:0-47815 GCF_032350395.1 Limnospira sp. PMC 289.06 | reverse complement strand
GGCATGGCTGACCGTGGAACCCGCCCCTACAGCCGCACTGCTAAGAGCCGGGCATAGTATGATTTCACCAATAGACGTTGCCACCTTCTAACCTTTGCATTTTGTCCCGATTTAGCTGCTTGAAATATACTCTTTTGGAGCTTGAAAACTTTCCGTTGAACCTTAGTCCATGGGATTGCCTTCCATGCGTTGTTCGTAGTCTTGATTAGTTTTGGTTTCCCAAACCCTTTCTTTAAACTCGCTATCGCCATTTGTACACCTACTAGGCTCTATTTCTTTACAATCAAACCGTGACCTGTTAGCATATCCCTGCCATTACAACAGGGCGTTGGCTTTTGGTCACATCTCACCCCCTAATAGGCTTGCGCTTACACTTTCACTACTGACTCTCTCGACCAGATTGTCGGAGCCTAGAAGGGGTTAAAACGTTCCGTTTGTATGGGCATTCCATCTTTAGATTTGTCCTCTCCACCGAGGTACTTTAAAGGTCTGTGTAGGTGTTAACAAAAATACCCTACTTTTCCCTATACTCTTTTGAGCGCAGCGTATCAACCTATTTCGCTACTTAGAATTTACGATGGTTCAAGCCGGACATTCGGTTTCCCTAATCATGGATGGTTGGCAGTGGTCAAGTTTGGCAGTTGGTTCTGCTTCATGCCTTCCGTTCCCCGCTTCAATCCTGAGATTGTGATTCCCAAAACTGGGGGTGGCTATCGCCGTTACCCTAATTTCCTAGCTTTTACTTATCCATTTTTGGGCTTACTATAAGGAATTTGTATAAGTTAGTTCGCTTTGACCTTGGGTTCCCTGCCTCGTTTTGTATCGTTGTGATACTAAACTTCGGGACGTACAAACAGTTATGAGGATGGTCAGGAGTGCGCTCCTTATATTCAACCAAGGGGCTGAAGTCCCCACCAGGCGGTTATTTCAGGTATTTCAACCATATTTCATGCCTGAACGTCTCGCACTTTGTATATTCTATACCAAACGTTGGGACATATAAACAGTTATGAGGATGGTCAGGAGTGCGCTCCTTATATTCAACCAAGGGGTTGAAGTCCCCACCAGGCGGTTATTTGAGGTATTTCAACCATATTTCATGCCTGAACGTCTCGCACCTATATTATCAATATTAGCCTCTTTTCGTTAATAAGCCTCTGGCTGCCAGATGGAAAATAGGGGGCCCACTACATCTAGCTCAGTGATGCAACGGCTGGCTTTATCCTGATTTAAGCTTACCTGGCGATATTTCCTCGCCTCTGGCTGTGCAAACGCAGTGGTGTTCAGGTTCAGCAATGCCGTCCGGTGGTTGTGGCGGGTTTTGTAACTGTTGGATTAACCAATTGGCAGCAGCGATGAGCTATAAATTGATTTTAGGCTTTTTTTCCTCCTTAACTTTCCGTTGCAGAAAGGCAACCCCTTCCGCCATAGGCTTTTCCCAAGGATCGGCGGCGGTGAGGGAAGGCAACCGACCCCTTTGCTATTTGAACCGTAGCGCCCGTTTTGCTAACTCTCGCGCTTCTTCTACGGAGAGATTGACTCCCTTGGCGGCGATCGCGAAGCTCAGGCGAGGGAATCGCCTCTGCGACGAGTTTCAGCCGTTCCGCGTCCGTTAAATCTTCCCGACAAATGCGGGAGACTTCCGGGCTTTTGGGTAGGGCTAAACCCTTAATTTCTAGGTGAATTTCCCCGCTTTCTGGATTAACTCCCACATTGCATCGACGGCATCAGGTTCCGCAATCAAGTTGGTAAACCGGGCGCGGGTTTTACCCGGTGCGTCGCGGGTCGCCCGCCCAATCATTTGGACAATTTCGGTCAAACTGGAAAGGATTGCACATTCAAAACCTGCCTTTCAATAATCACCAATGTGCCGTCATTCAAGCGCACTTTAACATCGAGATAGGTATCTTTTAACCCTTCCAGTTGTGCTGGCAAATTCGGCTTAATGATTTCCAAGTCTTCAATAGTGGAATTTCCCTCATAGACCCAACCATTGAGAAAACTGATAAAGTAGATCAATCAAGCCCTTAAAATCATTTAAAGGCTGTTATTCCAATACTCTAACCCAGTCACCATGACATTTTGTAGCCACTGCTGGAAACGGGGAATCAAATTTTCCTGTTCATCAGCATAGGAAAATTGAAACGGAGAATCAGTTAAAGGCTGAAGATAGCTAAAAATACTTGCTTTTTGCTCTTAGCAAAAAGATTAATTAAACTCGATAATTCACCGCAGTCCGCATCTTCCAAAGCGGCAATATAAACGGCGAGATCGTCCCGGGTTATCACTAAAGGAAACCAACTCGCTTGGATGAAAACTAAACTGGCTAAACAACGAGCAACCCGACCATTTCCATCTTGAAAAGGGTGGATTTGGGTAAATCGATGATGCAACCAAGCCGCCTCAATTTCTGGGGGAACTTTTTGTTCTTGATGTTGATGATGTAAGGTGATTAATAGCTCCATTTCCGATGCTACTTGTTCCGGCGGACAATACTCGTGAATTGTGCCATCTGGTCGGAGGGGGTTATTGGGTTGACGTTTCCAGTCGCCTTTAATTAAGGAAACCCTAAAGATTTTTCCCTGTGGGTTTAAGGCTTCTGTGCTTTCCTGACTCTGGGTTAAAACTTGATGTAACTGCTTGATATAAGAATTAGATAGATTTCTTTGACCCCCAACAAAATCAAATAATCCCTCAATGGCAGCCTCTTGATCTTTAATGAGCGAAACGACCTGTTTAACTGGAATATCTGTAGAGCCGTGAGGGATTAATGCTTCATTAATTCCCTGTTCAATTAACAAACGAGTGATGCCGCGATCTATGGTGTATAAACGCTCAATAATTCCGGTTTCAATGGCGATTTCCCGCCGCAGCTTTTCGCTAAAGATTTGAAACTATCCCGATTGACGCATGCGATCTGCTTGCTCGTTCCAAACGGTGACTAAAGGGGGCAGTTCACTACTAGCTAAATCTTGCCAGTTACAGGGTAAATTTTCTATGGGTTTCCACAACATAAAGTTTCATTTATATACTGACCCTATTATAACAAGCTGTAAGACTATAGCAAATGCGATTGGCCTTGTTTGCATCACGAAAGCTCTCCTATCTCCCTCACCAAATTACTGTCTTCCTCTTAAACATTTTAAGGATGGGAATCATACCCCTGAAGGTGAGTATCTAAAGACCAGATAAACACCCGCCGATTGGGAAACAAGCGCCTCGATTTTTCCCATTCTTGGATAATTGACAGATCACCCATACCCTTACCTTGTGTTGCTGAATCCGGAAAATCAGTCAACCAGAGTTGCACTTCATCCAAAGTGGGAACCTGCATTACCGTCCAAGGGGTTTCTCCGGCGATCGCCATTTTAACTTGCTCAACAAACAACTCAGCACATTGTCGGCGCCAACGACCCTCACTGATATGAGCAATATTATGATTTCCGGTTTCATAAACAACCGCCATTGGTAACAGCAAATGGGTTCCTTTTTCCAAAAAATCCCTAAGTTGTTCCATGACTAAGCCTCGCTCATCATTCAATTTAGGAATATTAAGAACATTACAAAAAACCGAAGTATCGACAATCGAAACATCCGCCATTAGTGAGCCTCCACCATGGAATTAAGCGAAGTCAACCAGTCTAGAGCCTGCTGTTTTTTGTTCTCATTTCCTGGATGCTGCTTGACAAAACGTTCTAACAGTCCCCGAGTCATTAAATGACCCACGGAACCCTGAGCAATCAGTTCCGGGTAATCGGGAATATCTTGCAACCGAATTAACTGACTTGACCCATCATCAGGACTGCGATAACAAAATTCAGTCTCAGGAATTGCCTCATCAGGAAGAGCATCTAATAAAGCAGGATTATGGCTACTAATGAGAATACGGAGGTTACGTTGTCGAGCAATTTCAGCCATCCGAGACAGTAAGGCACTCGCACGACTCGGGTGTACACCATTATCGATTTCTTAAATGACTACTAAACTTTCTTCCGGTGCAGAAAGTAATACTGCTGCAATGGATAAAACTCGCAGGGTTCCATCAGACAATCTGGCGGCATCATAAGGAGTTGCCACCCCTCCAAAGGTTTCAGTGAGTTGTAACATCACCTCATCCCGAGGGGTTTCTAAAAAACTAATCTCCTCAATATTCTGTTCTGGAAGACTACAAACAAAGTCTAAAACCGCCTGCTTAGAGGTTGTAGATTGACATAAATTATAAATAACTCCCGATAAATTTTGCCCTTTCTCACGCAAAATTAAATCGGTTTTGTGACCATAGTTTTTCATCAAGCTAGGCTCTGGTTCTAAAAACACAATTCCACTTAAATAACGGACATATTTTTCTCAACAATTCGGGATAATTTCTTGACTTTTGAGATTTTCAGGTCGAAATCAAATGGTACTTAAAAGTTGGGCAAAAACCGCCAAATAAATACTACAAAACAGGCTCGGTTTTTTGCTGCGTTTTGCGAAATTATTATAAGTCACAAAAATATCACTTCCTGCCCCTTGCGGTTCACTGGTGATTTCAGACAACGGAACTTTAGAAGTTGAACTGGTAATCCGTTCTTGCATAACCTGCAAATGGTTGTCTGAACTGAGTCCTAGTTGAATCTCAAAACTTTCCCAATCGGGATGGTTTGTCAAGCCAGCTAGTTGAAATGTCTGCTTTCCTCTATATCCCAAATGTTCGACATTATCTCGAAAGAAATTATCTCCTTTTTTTTGCGGATTTCTGAGCAATCCAAGTCTTTCCCCAGTGGCAAGCCGAGATAAAAGCCGCAAGGCTTCAATAACATTACTTTTACCGGAAGCATTGGCTCCAATTAATACCGTAAGCCGCCCTAAGTGCAATGTCGCCGATTTATAACTTTTGAAATCTTTTAACTCTATTTCTGTAATCATCGTCGTTCACTCCGTTGGTGAGTTAAACTATTAAACTCTGCGGGTTCCCAAAACCCATGGGAAAATGTCCATTGTGGGAACCCAATTGCTTTTTATTACTAAAATGTGTTATGATACTCTAATAATACTGGCTAATTCCGGCTCATATTGGAATTGCTCAATGGTGCCGTCCTGGATTTTGGCGATCGCCTCTTCAATGGCATCTAATGGCACTAGAAACGACTCTCTAGGCTGGACTGGGAAAAAATCAAGAAGAACGATCCATCAATTCCAGGTCTAATCGCGCCCCCGCGAAAAACTTATGTAGGAGAAGCTCTAGCTTTTTCGGGTGGATATTTGCCAGTTGAAAAGTGGCTACAATTTCCACATCTGCTAACAGATAGTTAGGGTTATGCTTTGCCTTAGCAATGCGCTTTTTAACATCCCCACCCGTCACGCCAATTTTATGAATAATCGACCGATTTTTGGCTATAAAAGGCTCGTCAGATAGGCTCCGCAATACATAAATATAACCCGTGATTAAATCATCATCATCTGATTTAACTTCTGGTTAGGGCTGACCGGAAAATAAACGCCCCCAATCCCGCCGATCCAGCTTAGTGATGCGGCGGCTGGTTTTATCCTTATTTAAGGCTCGCTGAAGTGATCTAAACAGAGGATTGCTCTCAGCCGTGCCATCATAAATTACCCGGAGCCTATAATTTCTCAGACCATAGTCAGTGATCAACATCTCCCCCGTCTCTGCTACCAGAACTTTTTGACCATCAAGAATAAACAAATCCCCTTGATTAATGGTGGCATAATCCTGATATTTCACGGCTTGGCGATCGCCTGTTTTTAACTGACGCTGAACTTCCTCAAAGATGGGTTTAAATTCATCAAAATTCTGGCAGGGAAACCGCTGGGCAATTTCTTCCGCCGCCTTAATTTCTTGACGCGATCGCACATGAGTTAACTGGGTGATATCATTTTCGGGAGCAGCATCAACCCCCAAAGAAGCCAAAAGCGCCGCATCAATTTGGTCCTCTTCCAGGTTTTCTGATTCGGTAAAACTGGCATCATTTTCGATGTTTAAAAGTCCTCGGTAGTCCAGAGGTTCAAGGAGGGCGCGACATTCCGCCGATTCCCGCAAACGTTCCAGGCGCACTGCATAGAGGCGCTCGAAAATATCCCGATCGCCCATAAGTTGAGGAAGTCTACCTTTTTCGGCAACAAAGCGATCGATTTCCTCAAACGAGCGCGATAATCCGTTCTTCTCTAGGGGAATATTCGGGAGTCGCTTCCGGGGCGATATTTATCCCCAACTGTGCCAACAGTTCTAAATCTTCATCAGTGGTAGATTTGGGCGGGGATTTAGCCATTGTTTTCCTCGTGGTGTTCAGGTTCAGCAATGCTCTCATGCATGTTCTGGCGGGTTTTGTAACTGTTGGATTAACCAATTGGCAGCAGCGGTGTTGGTTTCGGTGTTCAGCCGTTCTAGGGTTTGTTCTAAAAGGGCGATCGGCAACCCCGTCAATACTTGGGACTGGGCGATCGCTTCATAATGCCCCAATGGAGTCAAGCTAAAGGCAAAAATCCGCCGCCCTTTCATATCAACCACCCAATATTCAGAAATCCCTAAGCTGGCGTAGAGTTGCTTTTGTTCATCTAGGTCAAGGCTGAGGGTAGTATCAGCAATTTCCCCCACCAAGTCCGGCAAACGGTGGCGACGCAAGTCAATCCGGCGCGGCTGGTCCGGGTTGCCATCGGGGAATATTATCACCCTTGTACAGCACTAAATCTGGCGCACAGGCGTGGGTATCGGGGCATTCAATGACAAGCGCGACCATAAGATTGCAAAACAAACTCAGGGTGCAGAAATACCCAAACAAAGAAAATTGCCGTTATCAAATCACTGAACGAAGCATGATTCGGTCCTTCTTTACCCATATCTACCCACAACCATCCTTGATGAAATGAGATTTTTTGCCAGTCTATATCCGGGTGATCCCGGATAGCCACATAGTCTTGCCAGGTGGCGTTGTGGCGTTGGAGGATGGAGTTTGGGGGGGTGGGTTTTTCTAGGGAGAGCTTCATGGATTTTCACCTCCAGATGAGCTATCAATTGATTTTAGGCTTTTTTTTCCTCCTTAACTTTCCGTTGCACAAAGGCAACCCCTTCCGCCATGCACTTTTCCCAAGGATCGGCGGCAGTGAGGGAAGGCAACCGACCCCTTTCCTGTTTGAACTGTAGCGCCCGCTTTGCTAACTCTCGCGCTTCTTCTACGGAGAGATTGACTCGCTTGGCGGCGATCGCCTCTGCGACCAGTTTCAGGCGTTCCCGACGAGTGGACTTAGCTAGAATCGCGTATGCTTCCCCAAAAGGATTAATCCGGTCAATCAGATCGATATCTAAGTCTGTCACCGATAGGGAAAACTGCCGCACCCCGTCAATTAGGGCGGTGTTTTTGGTGGCTACCCCGTCCCCTTCGTTACTGGTTTTCTTAGCTTGTTGTACCAAATTGAGAGCGGCTACTGCGTGTTGGCGGACGGCTTCGCGATCGCCTTCATCCAGTAGGGGGAATTTCTGTTTAATAATTTTACCCATCCGTAGTTGGGTGAGTTCCTCTGCCACCAATTCCTCATCAAATAGACCGCGCTCGATACTCGGCTTATCTTGGACAAAAGCCGTCACCAATTCCGTTAAATCTTCCCGACAAATGCGGGAGGCTTCCGGGCTTTTGGGTAGGGCTAAACCCTTAATTTCTAGCTGAATTTCCCCGCTTTGGTGGCTTAACTCCCACATTGCATCGACTCGGATCGTAGCCACTTTCTCCATAGTCAAAGCCGGGGGTGGGTTGATTGTCCGGGCGCTTGGGTTTGAACTGAAAGCGGGGGGCTAGGACTTGTTCCATTAGCAGACTGGCAGCGATCACCTTAATCGTATCATTCACCGCCTCTGTCACTGCCATCTCGCTGGCATCAGGTTCCGCAATCAAGTTGGTAAACCGGGCGCGGGTTTTACCCGGTGCGTCGCGGGTCGCCCGCCCAATAATCTGGACAATTTCGGTCAAACTGGAACGGTAACCAATGGTTAAAGCGTGTTGTACCAATCCAATCAAAGCCTTCTTTAGCCATCAGGGGGGCAATGATAATATCAACGCGATCGCGATTATCTTTGTGGGTGGGGTCCTTCAGTGCGGCTGCCACTTTATCCCGCTTGCTGGGGTCATCATCCACCAAATCGGCAATCTTGAGAATCTTACCCGGGCGCGGTTTTGACCCATTGAAATCCTGCAAGTGGAGGCGTGCCTTGCCATTCTCCCAATGCCTCAATAATATGTTAAGCGTACCGGATTTTGTCCTTGGTACTCTCGCGGGAATTAACGTTAGGAATATGCAGAAAGCGTTTTTTCGTTGGGGCCCGGTACCTGCATGATTTCATCGGTGTAGCTACCGGAGTAAAAATAATAGCCGATATCCAGTTGTTTTAGGTGTTCATAGCCGTTGAGTTGTTCATAATAGTGCACCGGTAGTCGTGGTGAAATTTGGCTTCGTCTTCGGGATGTAGGACTGCTTCGGCATCCCCCCGAAAATAAGAACCCGTCATGGCCACGATATGGGTTTTGTCGCGAGCCATCAGTTGGCGGATATGGTCTCCCAGCTTGTTGTCAGGGTTAGAGGAAACATGGTGAAACTCATCAACCGCAATCAGGCGATCGTAAGCGCATTTCTACGCCAAATTTATCCACCGCAAAGCCGAAGGTGGCATGGGTGCAAATTAAGACTTGATCATCGCGCTTCGAGAAAGGTTTTCACCGCTTCTACTTTACCGCCATCGCTGCCGTCTGGCTTGCAGAGGTTCCACCGGGGTTCAACGTGCCAATCTGCCCAAAAGCCAAACTTAGTCAGAGGTTCATCATGGAAACTAGCACCGATCGCCTTTTCCCCCGGCAACGACGATCGCTTGTTTCAGGTTCTGGTTTTCCAGCTTATCGAGGGCGATAAACATCAGCGCCCGACTTTTCCCAGAGGCGGGGGGAGATTTAATCAGCAGATATTGTTCCCCCCTTTTTTGGTAGGCGATCTCTTGATTATGGCGCATCAGGGGGGCGTTGGTGCGGGTAGAAGTGCCATCGGTGGGCGTAGGTTACGGAAACGGAAGGAATGGCGATCGCTTGCTTCATGGTAGTTCGGTGTTTCTGATTAGAGGGGGATTAACAAGTAATTTAAGGATATTTCCGGAAATATTATTCCAGTTATGGTGGTATATTGACTCATTATCTCACACAACAACCATGCCATTGTCCAGGTCTTCAGTTGCCGATTGTACGGACTCAGGAAATACAGGTCTGTTATCAAAGAAGATTCGGATTTACCCAGAAACAGCTTTGCCTAAGACCTGTTAATGTATAATGTTCCGGCAAGTCCATAACCATTACGCTAGTAGATGCCTGAAATTCCCCAATCTGCGACTGAACTCGCTGAGGTTCTCACCGAGTTGAGTGACCTTAATTTTGAACTCCCTGATCCTGAAGATGAGGAAGTTTCCGACCATGAATTTGCTCATCAGGTAGACACAGCCTGGAAAGTGTGCGATCGCTTTGATTTACAAACCGAAATTTGGCGGGGACGGATTTTGCGGGCGGTTCGCGATCGCGAAAAACGAGGCGGCGAAGGTCGGGGAATGGGTTTTCTCCACTGGCTCAAACAGCGAGAAATCAGCAAAAGTCAGGCTTATGCTTTAATTGAACTGGCTAATAGTGCTGATACTCTCCTGGCTGAGGGACATCTGAACCCCGATGCTATTAACAATTTCAGTAAACGAGCTTTTATCGAAACCGCTAAATCTTCCCCAGAAGTACAGCAAATGGTCAGTGATGTGGCCTGTGCAGGCGATCGCATCACAACAAGGGAAGTCCGCCAACTGGCTGATGAATGGACCGCTATGAGTTCCGATTTGGTTCCTGATGAAGTCCGGGAAAAAGCCGCTGTGGGAGCGCTTCCACCCCGTTATCTAGCGCCTCTGGTGCGGGAAATGGAAAAGTTACCAGATACCCACGTTGGGGAAATTCAACGAGAAATGGTCGCTAACCCTGATGTCGATACCGTGCGCCAGTTAACCTCTGATGCTCGTAGTTTAGCTAAATATCTTGATGCTGCTGCACAGGTTCAGGCTTTAAATCAGTCTTCGGTAGATCTGGAAATGGCTTTGGAAGAGGCTTTGCGGGTGGGGTGTTTAGCTACGGCTTCCGATTTGGTTAAGCAGGCTACTCAGTTGGAACAAACTATTGTTAAACTTCATAGCACTTGGCGACGAGTGGGGAGTCTCGCCGATCGCTTATATGTAGATACCGGAGCCAGTACCCCCCACTTGCGATCGCTCCTTAATTGTCTCGAACAGTTAGCCGGTCAGGTGATTGAGGTTAATCTAGGAGATAGCGACGAGGGGAAAATCCGCCTCCAAATTCTCTCGGACTGAGTATCAATATCCCCCCCCACCTGATGAGACAGCTTTCAGGATATGACCTACTAAGTATAGGGAACCACACAGGACTACTAGACTATTATCTGAATTAGCTAAAGCTGTTTCTAAGCCTACAATAGGATCGCTATGGGTTTGACAATATCCAAGTTGGGGACAAATTTCGTGGGCGAGGTGGGCGAGCCCGTTCGGCATCGCTGAACTATGATCAGGTACGGGAACTAAATGTAAGCGATCGCCAGAATGTAACGTCGCCCTGAAAATATCATCATGGTCTTTAGTGGATAACATCCCCATTACCCAGGTAATCGGACCATCAACAGTTCCCCTCTGTTGCAACTCATCCACATATTCACGCAAAGCCGCCGCAGCCGCCGGGTTATGCGCTCCATCAAGCAAAAATGAGCGATTGTCATGGCAACTTATCCATTGTAGACGACCCGGCCAGCGAGTTTTAGCGATACCCTCGATGATAGCTGTATCAGAAATCGCCCAACCCTGTTGTTTGAGAGACTCCAAAACGGCGATCGCTATAGCTGAGTTGAGCAATTGAACTTGTCCCGGCATGGGTAAAATATATTGGAAATTCCCATAACTAGCTACCGGGTGAAAAGGGTCAGACTTGAGCAATTGTGCCGGTTCGACCCAAGTAGTGGGACAGCCAAGAGTTAAAAGGCGATCGTTCACCACTTTTCGCGCTTCCGGCGGAAGGGGTCCCACCACCGCCGGACATCCTCGTTTAAGAATACCCGCCTTTTCCCTAGCAATATCCGCCAAAGTAGGACCCAGACGCTGCCAATGTTCCCGACTGAGGCTAGTAATTACACTGACCAAAGGCTGATCAATCACATTAGTAGCATCGAGTCGTCCCCCTAAGCCCACCTCAATCACCGCCACATCGACTTTCTCTCTGGCAAAATAAAGCCAAGCCGCCGCAGTAATCACCTCAAATTGAGTCGGTAACAGTTCATCAGAAGAAATAGCCCTGATCACATCTTGCAGTACAATCTGCAAATCCCGATTATCTATAGGAACCCCATTGATACAAATTCTCTCAGTCCAATCGACCAAATGGGGAGAAATATAGCGCCCCACACGATATCCCGCTTCCGTCAGCACTGAGGATAAATAGGCACATACCGACCCTTTACCGTTAGTTCCAGCAATATGCAAAACAGGGACTTGGTAGTGAGGATTATTTAACCTCACCATAAGCTCTGTAATGCGTTCTAAGCCAAGATTAATGCCAAAACGTTCAAAAGACCCCAAAATCGCATCTATACTCACTACGCCCCCTTATTGTCCGGATCAGAGGGGGTTGATAAATCCAGATTTTTCAAAATGAATCTTAGGGATTTACGGGGAATATATGGCCATCCCCCTTGGGCTTCTATCTCGCGCAGTAAATGATAAAGTTCCTGTCTGTTCTTGGGTAAAGTCTTCTGAAACACATCTTCTCGGATTTTTTGGTGAAGCTGTTCTAAGGTTCGCAATAGGGATAACAGCATGAGGGTGTCATCATTAGCTTGGACGGTCAAATCCTGGATATTCTGGGTCAACAACTGCAATTGAGCCTCAAAATCAGTCTCCTGCTCCATAATTTCCTATTATGATTATGCTTGTTCACGATTTCATCATAGATCTAACCTGCTACCAATTTCCGCTTAAATCCGTAAATAAACCCAGGTAAAAACACTTAAAGCCGATAAATTTGTACTTCTGGTAACAAAAAAGTCGTAATCAGGGTAAAATGCTGTATTGGACAGCCCCCATTAAAATGGGGTGGGATCAGGTGACTCGCTCAATCTAGGGAGCGGGGAGCGTCGATTCTGCCAACTAGAAAATTATGTCACATATCGATTTTGGATATTGAGGTTGAAAATGAAATATCGCGCTTTAGTGGCGACATTCTTGGCATTTTGCCTTTCGGTACTCACAGCTTGCTCTGAAAGTCCATCCGCAAAAGATCCATCATTACTAACTTATGATGATATTCGGAACACTGGTTTAGCGGTTAACTGTCCGAGTCTTCCTGAAACCGCCCGGGGTTCAATTCCCCTTGACCAAAATGCTTCCTATGAAATTACAGGCTTGTGTCTGCAACCTACTAGCTACTTTGTGAAAGAAGAACCGGCTAATAAGCGACAAGAGGCTGAGTTTGTACCAGGCAGATTGTTAACTCGCTTCACTTATAGCTTAGACCAGGTTCGCGGTCTCTTGAAATTTCAGCCAGATGGCAGCCTGAAATTTACTGAAAAAGATGGGATTGATTTTCAGCCCATTACCGTTTTACTCCCTGGTGGTGAGCAAGTGCCATTCCTATTCACTATTAAAGGGTTAGTAGCCACCAGTCAACCTGGACTGACTAGCATTAATACTTCTACCGACTTCTCTGGGGATTTTAATGTCCCTTCCTATCGGGGTTCAACTTTCCTCGATCCGAAGGCACGGGGTTTGGCTTCTGGTTATGATAATGCTGTGGCTTTACCTGCTACTGCTGACGAGGAAGATTATGTTAATGCCAATGTTAAACTTGCTGATACCAAGTTTAAGGCTGGTCATATTTCCCTACAGGTAGCTAAAGTTGATGGCGAAACTGGCGAAATTGCTGGCATTTTTGAAAGCGAACAGCCTTCTGATAATGATTTAGGTGCGAAAGAAGCTGTTGAGGTGAAAATCCGTGGTGCTTTCTACGCTCGTATTGAGCCTAAAGCATAGTCAACAACCCACCACTAATGGCAGTAGCCCTAATTGACGAATTGGGGCTACGGTGCAGATGAGGCATACCGTGCCAACAAGGGTTGCCCCTTCTCCGGGGTGCGGGCTAGATAGCCCGCTATATGATTAAGTGACGGGATTGGCTATTAGTATTTAAGGTCAGAGGCTACTAACATAGAGCCAATTCCCGCGTCGGTAAAGATTTCCTGAAGCAAGGCATGGGGAAGGCGACCATCGATAATATGGGCGGCGCGTACTCCCTGGGCGAGACTCCGCACACAGCAGGTAACTTTAGGAATCATACCGCCAGCCACAATTCCTCGTTCAATCAGTCCCCTGGCTTCCTGAATGTCTAACTTGGCAATGAGGGTCTCGGGTTTATGGTAGTCCTCTAAAATTCCGGCTGTGTCGGTGAGCAAAATCAATTTTTCGGCCCCTAAAGCGGCGGCGATTTCACCAGCAACAGTGTCAGCATTGATATTGTAGGCTTGACCTGTTTCATCAGATGCTACGCTGGACACTACAGGAATATAACCGCCATCAACTAAGGATTCTAGTAACTTGGTATCAATACTGGTTACCTCTCCCACAAATCCTATGCCCTCTTCACCCTGGGGACGAGCGCGGATCAGGTTAGCATCTTTACCACATAATCCTACTGCTAAACCTCCTACCTGATTGATGAGGGAGACAATTTCTTTATTGACTCGCCCCACGAGTACCATTTCGACTACATCCATTGTGGGGGCATCTGTGACCCGTAAGCCGTTTTTGAATTGGGGTTCAATTCCCAGTTTCCCTAACCAGGTATTGATTTCTGGGCCTCCACCATGTACTACCACTGGCCGAATACCAACACAGGACAGCAGCACAATATCTCGCATGACAGTATCTTTAAGGTTACTGTCTTTCATGGCCGCGCCGCCATATTTAACGACAATGGTACGACCAGCAAATTTTTGGATATAGGGGAGTGCTTCGCTGAGAATTTGGACGCGAATGGTCTGGTCTATTTGGGAAAAGTCACTATGTTTGAGCATGGTAGGGCATATAAAAATCTCGCTTAATGATTTTAGCTGCGATTCAGACAAGTATTGTGGGCTGTGTCCGACAAACTTATGTCGGAAATAGCTTTGATGTACAGACCAATATCAACTCCTAGGGCGATTGTGCAACCTGTCTCGAAGGGCTTATAATCATTGGATGTACTGAAAATTAATCCCCTGTTCATGACAACCACTCCCCTACATTCCAACTCATCAACGAACCCCAATCCAGTAATTGACCCATCTGTAGGACGGTTTGGGCAATTTGGTGGTAAATATGTCCCGGAAACTTTAATGCCAGCTTTGGCCGAACTGGAAGCGGCTTTTAAACATTATGTGAGCGATCGCGACTTTCAAAGGGAACTAGAAGATTTATTGCGGGACTATGTGGGGCGGCCGAGTCCCCTGTATTTTGCCCCCCGTTTAAGCGATCGCTATGCTAGACCTGACGGTAGCGGTCCGAAAATCTACTTAAAACGGGAAGACCTCAACCATACTGGCGCTCATAAAATCAACAACGCCCTCGCCCAAGCTCTCCTAGCCTGCAAAATGGGCAAAAAACGGATTATTGCGGAAACTGGGGCGGGTCAACATGGAGTCGCTACCGCTACGGTTTGCGCCCGCTACGGCTTAGACTGTGTAATCTATATGGGCGTACAGGATATGGAACGCCAAGCCCTGAATGTCTTTAGAATGAGGCTATTAGGGGCAGAAGTCAGACCGGTGGCAGCGGGAACCGGAACCCTGAAGGATGCCACTTCTGAGGCGATTCGGGATTGGGTGACGAATGTGGAAACTACCCACTATATTCTGGGTTCTGTGGCTGGCCCCCATCCTTACCCAATGATGGTGCGAGATTTTCATGGGGTGATTGGTCGGGAAACCCGCGCCCAGTGTTTAGAAAAATGGGGTGGTTTACCGGATATTCTGATCGCCTGTGTTGGTGGTGGGTCGAATGCTATGGGGTTGTTTTATGAGTTTGTCAATGAGTCCTCTGTGCGTCTAATTGGCGTAGAAGCAGCCGGATCTGGTATTGAGACCGGAAAACACGCCGCCACCCTAACTCATGGGCGTGTGGGGGTTCTACATGGCGCTATGAGTTATCTATTGCAGGATGATGATGGTCAGATTATTGAAGCACATTCTATTAGCGCCGGGTTGGATTATCCGGGAGTGGGACCGGAACACAGCTATCTGAAGGATACCCAACGGGCTGAATATTACAGCGTTACTGACCGGGAGGCGGTGGATGCTTTAGGGCGTTTATCCCAGTTGGAGGGTATTATTCCGGCTTTGGAAACTTCCCATGCGATCGCTTATTTAGAAACTCTCTGTCCTCAACTCGAAGGTAGCCCTAATATTGTTCTCAATTGTTCGGGACGGGGTGATAAGGATGTGCAAACAGTAGCTAAGTTTCTTGATTCAGAGATTTGACTATGACACGCAATTTAATGGCTTTGGCTTCTGTGGGAATGGGGTTAATCTTGGGTTATCATTTCCTCCCGGAAGTGGGTTTTTTCTCAGTGGTTAATCCCTCAAATTATGTGATTGCTTCTACCAGAGATATTGCTAGTTTGGAACGACAGGTTCATCAACAGGTGAATGAGTACCGCCAAAGCCGAGGTTTGTCACCTCTACAACTGGACTCTCGTATCAGTAATGAGTCTCGCCGTCATTCGGAGGATATGGCGACGGGACGGGTTCGGTTTAGCCATGATGGTTCAAAAGAAAGGTTTGAGGCTGTCGGTAGTCAGATCCGCTTCCGCCAAATTGCTGAAAATCTGGCTTATAATTATGGTTATGCTGATCCGGTAAAGCAGGCGGTTAAAGGTTGGATTGATAGCCCGGGTCATCATAAAAATATGATCGGTGACTATTCTTTGACTGGAATTGGTGTGGCTATAAATGCTAAGGGGGAGTATTATTTTACCCAGATTTTTGTCCGCCCTCAGTGAGAGGATATATGGTTCAATAAACCACCAGAGGGGTGCGTGATTATGAATGATTTTCAGGTGTGCGATCGCGATTTGAGTGATTCTCGTGTTTCGGAGTTCATGGAAGCTGAGGCTTTGGCTATCGATACGGAAACTATGGGTTTATTACCTTGGCGCGATCGCCTCTGTTTGGTGCAAATTTGTGACCCGAAAGGACAGGTGGTGGCGATTCGGATTGAACGCGGACAAAGGGAAGCACCCAATTTAAAAACCCTTTTAGAAACCACTAATATCCTCAAGGTTTTTCACTTCGCCCGGTTTGATGTCGCTACTTTGCGCCATAATCTGGGGATTGAAGTTAACCCAGTATTTTGTACTAAAATTGCCAGTAAATTAGCCAGGACTTATACTGGCAAACATGGCTTAAAAGATTTAATCATGGAATTGGAGGGGGTGGAATTAGATAAATCTTCTCAAAGTTCCGATTGGGGAAATGCTGCAAATTTATCGGAAAATCAGCTTAATTATGCAGCTAATGATGTGCGATATTTACTATCAGCTAAAGATAAGTTAAACCAGATGCTCAAGCGTGAGGAACGCTGGGATTTAGCCCTGGATTGTTTCCAATGTTTGCCGACTATTGTAACCTTAGATTTAATGCAGTTCGATGATATTTTTAAGCATTAGTCAATCGTGGGCTTAATTAACAGTTAAGTTAGAGCATAGGTTTTCGGATAGGACTAATGGCTAATTCTCGCAACCAATTCCATCTCGATCGCGATCGAACTTATGGGGGTCAGAACCGATCACCCGAAACTGCGATCGGAGATATCCTTACAATTTAGATCTGGTGGGTAAGGTGGGATGCAAATATCAGGATAGGAAGGGTCACATTTAGCCCGAGAATTGTCTGTTCTTTTCCTTGCTGTCTGGTTGACCACTGGCTTAGTTGTCGGGTTACCTTGTCCTCCCGTAACCGCATTTGTAGCAGCAACTGCGGGCGGGACTACCAAAAAAGTGACCGCGATAAACACACCTAGAATAATTGCAAACAGCGTCCGTTTCATCTCTTCCAACTTGGTTCGATTGAGTTACAATAGTTTCTACCCCTATGCTAGGTGCAAATTGTCTGCAAATTGGCTGCAACAGAGCGACTACCGGGTTAAGTGTTCCCGTCGCTCGCCCTTAGGATAAGGGTTTAAGTAAAATCGGAGCGGCGGGATTTGAACCCACGACCCCCACTACCCCAAAGTGGTGCGCTACCAAGCTGCGCTACGCCCCGATGTGCTTCACTAGCATAACACACATAATCGAAATTTCCAACAACTTTTTAGAACATTTTTAAAATTTTCATGGCGGCCAGAAGTTCCGGGACTGCCTCCGGGGGCCAACTTCCCTCACAGCGCCGCCCGTTACTCAGAATAAACTCTAGGCTGTAGGCGTGGGGTACGCCTTCTAGCTGTACCCAAAGCCGATCGCTTTCAGCTTCACAGGTGAGGCGTTCGGAGTCCATAATTTCCGCAGCTATTTGGCTAACGGTGTCGGCGAGTTGTCCACACAGACGACACAAATCATCTAATTCCGGTTCCGTTAACTCAACCGCCCATCCTTCTCCCCCGACTAACCCCTTAAACTCCGAGGCGTTGGGGTCCCAGCCTAACCGCCAGCCAGCCCCATTTCTCAAAATTTTGTCCATTTGTTAACTCAACTAAGGAAGCAACAATTCTGAGTCTCCCGGCTGGGGAAGGGGAGGGAGGGAAAAACGGCGATTATCACCAGCATTTGATGGGGGAGGTGTTGACGGCGGGTCTGCTGGGGGTTGTCTTTCGGATACGGCATCAGCAGCGCTAGGATTAAAGATACCGACGAGAACATCAACTAAGGCATCCCGTTGTTGTCTATTTAAGGAGCCGATCGCCTTTTTGTCTCCCTCTAGGGGATTTTCCCGCAAAACACGAGCGCGGGGGTATTGCTCAGGCCGCATTATTTTATTAGCACCTAAATAATCAGCCAGGGTCAGTTTCCAGTCTAGGCGAAATTGGGTAGGGCGATTTTGGATATAAACGTGATAGCGAATTAGCCGATCAATTAGGGTGTTATCTTCGGCAGGTTCTCCGGTTTCGGTGGAAATGTGGTGATTTTCCTTGGGTAGGTCTGGCAAAAGTTCATATACCTGTTGCCAAACATCACGCACCCGCAACATTCCCCCTTGGGCTAATTGTGAGGAATGCTGGGGGGGGATTTGGGCGCGGGTCGGAGATTTGGTCAATGTAGCGATCGCTGTGAATAGGACCAGACTCGCGACTGCTAATGCAACGAGTCTAGGATATGGCGATCGCTTTATGGAACTTGGTCTCATGAAACTTTAGCGATCAACAATAATTTCGGGTTGGGTCAACTCATCGGACATTTCCACAATAGCCCGCATAACTGGCTTCATCAGATTATCGTCAAAATTATCAAAATCCTCGTAGCGGCACTGCTTGGCGCGTTTAGCGACCTGAACAGTAATTTTATAGCGGTTAGAGGCAGCATCAAACAGTTGTACTGCGCGACGATTGATTTCTAAGGAATCGATAGAACGTCTTTGCATAAGACTCCAACTATAGTTATGTTGTCGGATATATGTTAACCGATTGTAGCAGAATTTCCCCAGCTTCTGTCAAATTCTGACCAAAACTCAAAAAGCCGTCTTGATGTCCTCCCATGACTAAAATTTGGTGATCGGCTAGATTTTCCTGTGCAAATAAACGGAACATTTCCTCTGCCATTTGCGGGGTTCCATAGGGAACATTAGGGTTAGTGGTGGGAACTTTAAACATTAATTGCTGCCAAATTTGGGGATTATGAACATGGGCGATCGCCTTAATTTGAGGTTGATGGCTATATATGGCAGCATGAGTTAAGGCTTCTGATGAGGCTTGAATCGGACCGCGACAGGTGATCCAATTTTCCTGCCAACTAAAATCGGAAACCAAGGTATAATGCTGGGGGGTTAAATGGGCTAGGTGTCCGGTTTGGGTTCCAGTGATGATAAATTCTCCAGAGTTTCCCAGACGCACACTGATATTACCAAACCCTATGCCGTTGTCATAGACTCCAATGAGTCCCAAAGAATACAAGCGATCGCGCCAATACATTAACTCGGCTAAGACTGGGGAGGCTAAGGGTTCAGCCTCTATCCAATTACATTGATATTTGATAACACCTTCATCAATCATAGTCATTTCGAGTTAACTGCCACTGCGGTAGGTTGGAGAATATTACCCGGCAATAATTCCCTCCTAGAGTAATTTTATACTGTGTTGTTGATCCGGGCAATGATTCGGGCAATTTCGGGAAGATGAAAATAGAAAAAGGGGCGATCGCATATTGACGATCAGGTGTAAAATAAGCATCAACAATAGCAGTTATAACCACCCCAAATATGAAGCGTCAAATCATCTGCACCAATCACGCCCCGGCTCCTGTGGGGCCTTATAGCCAAGCTGTAATCGTCAATGGTATGGTATTTGTATCTGGCCAAATTGCGATCGACCCAGAAACCAATCAACTGATGGGTTCAGGAGATATCGAACAACAGACTAAACAGGTAATGGCGAACCTAGAAGCGATCCTTACTGCTGCCAAAAGCAGTTGGTCAGAAGTAGTCAAAACCACCATTTTCCTCAAGGATATGAGCCATTTTAGCAGCGTAAATGAAATTTATGCCAAATTTTTCGATTCCGAAAATGCTCCCGCTCGTGCCTGCGTAGAAGTAGCCAGATTACCGAAAGATGTATTGGTAGAAATAGACTGCATTGCTACAGTATCTGATAGCTAAAATCTCAACCTTGCCGGAAATGGTTGAGAGGTCAACGAAGTTGAGGACTGACAACCACAAGAGGTGCGAACCCTTCACCCCAGATGTCAGTATATTAGTAAACTGGGGTCAAATAGTTAAATAGGTAGGGAATGGTTCAACCTAATCAAGGTAATCCTAAACCAGATTAGTGAACCTGTCTACCTAGGTAATTCCCATCAATTCACAGGACATAAGATAATGACCATTAACCCCAAAATTTCACCAGCTTTTGCTCCGTTTTTATCCCACACCGACCCCCAAGGGAAACAAGATGCGATCGTAATTTTCCAGGGACAGTACCCCACAAATATCGCGCCGCGTGACTCTCAACAAAGATTTAATACTATCCAGCAAACCGCCACCAGTCACCAAGCCGAAGTCAGCAAACTAGCAGCCAGTTATAAAAGTGCTGTCGGTCAAAACTTCAATGTCTCTGCTATTGGTTCAGGTGCATTACCCATTGCTACAGTAGAAGTGACCGCCGAAACTTTACCAGCTTTAGTGGAACAACCAGGAGTGGTAGCAGTTTTACCTAACCAAAAAATCAAATTAATTGAACCTAGTGCCATTGACTATCAACAATTACGGAGGCAGGAAGAAAATAACAAGTTAACCTGGGGATTAGAACTATTAGAAATTCCCAAAATGTGGGAAAAGACCAAAGGTAAAGGGGTTACAGTATCGGTTCTCGATACGGGAGTACATGGAGATCATCCAGCCTTAAAAGACCGGGTTAAAGGGTTTGTAGTCATCGACCCTTTAGGGCGACGAATTACGGCTACGCCTTCCTTTGATGGTGGAAATCATGGGACCCACGTTTGTGGTACTGTGGCTGGTGGTAAAACAGAAAGTGGGGTTTCAATTGGTGTCGCCCCAGAAGCGGACTTACTAGCGGGAGGGGTTCTGATTGGTAATGCCACCCTGCGAACCTTAATCGAGGGTATTTCCTGGTCAATTGAGAATGGGGCAGATGTGATAAATATGTCGTTGGGTATGAGTTACTATGAGCCTCTATTTGCCCAGGTTTTTGATATGCTGATCAATCAATATGATATTCTGCCTGTGGTGGCGGTCGGTAACGAAAATCATGGTAATACTAGCTGTCCTGGAAATGCTCATAATGCTTTCTCTATTGGGGCGGTGGAAATGCTCCCTAATTCGGAACTGGGAATTACATTTTTTAGCAGTGGCGCGAGTTTAGTATTTCCAGATGATGCTCCTAACCGCTTAGTGACTAAGCCGGATATATCCGCCCCTGGGGCTCAGGTTTATTCGGCTGTTCCTCCGACTAAACAGGCTAATGGGTCTTTTGAGTATACTTATATGGATGGTACATCTATGGCGACTCCCCACGTGGCTGGAGTGGTGGCGCTATTGTTAGCTGCACAACCTGATGTTCCAGTGAGCAAAATTGTGGAAGTGTTGCGAGAAACAGCCGAACACCCTGGGGGAGAACAAATGCGCCCGGATAACCGTTGGGGATGGGGGTTAATTAAGCCTTGGGAAGCTCTACAAGCTCTGAAATAGGTTTAATGATTATATTAGGGGGGGTGGTTTTGATGATGCCATACGGCATAATTGGATTAACTTTGCTGGGGGTGGTGCTAGGAGATGCTAACCCAGCAGCGCTCCCCCCATTAACCCCATTAAACAGTTGCGTTAGGGAGAACTACCAGATGAAAATTAGCCCCGAATTTGCTGCTCGTTTGGCGGGTCTCAAGTCTCAGGAAAAAATCCGGGTTCTGGTTTTCCTCCAGGTTCCCCCATCTAATCATCAGCGATCGCCACGTCTATCTCCTGAACAGCGAAAAGCTGAAATGGTTGCTACACAAAAGGCGGCGGAAAGTTCCCTGAATCAGATTAAGCCGATTTTGAATCAGTATAATGGTAAATTACTCGCCCCTAGCCCTAGTTTACTGGGTACTATTCCGGTTGAAATAACTGTGGCTGGTGTTTATGTCCTCAGTCAATCTAATGCGGTTAAATCGATAATTGAGGATCAGGATATTAACTGATAGATAGATGGTAATCATTAGGAAATATCTACTACTGGTTTTTTCCCCAATAACCAATAAGTAGTCATCTGTCCTTTTCCTTTGACGGGAATTAGACCGCGTTTTTTAAATATATAATTATACTTGAGACGGTGGTAGGTTTCCTCGGTGACTTGAATAGAACCGGGTGTTCCTGATGATTCCATGCGGGAAGCAATATTAACCGCATCTCCCCATAAATCATAAATAAATTTTTTAATCCCAATTACCCCAGCTACCACGGCTCCGGTATTGATACCAATGCGAATTTGGAATGATTCTGAACCCATTAAATAACTACCTTGAAACTGTTTCATTGCTGCTTGCATTTCTAAAGCCATATCGGCGATCGCCTCCGCATGATTATTTTGCGGTAGCGGTAAACCTCCCACCACCATATAAGCATCGCCAATAGTTTTAATCTTCTCTAATTTATGTTTATCGGCTAGGTTATCAAAAATCGAAAACATTTCATTAAGTAAACTCACCAACTCAATAGGATCCATGCGCGCTGATAGGGGAGTAAATCCCACAATATCAGCAAATAAAATAGTGACTTCTTCAATAGCAGAAGCGATAGCTTTTTTATTGGCTTTCAACTGGTCAGCAATAGGCTTAGGTAAAACATTCAGTAATAACTCTTCCGATCGCTCTTTTTCTTGAAACAGCGCCGCCGTCCTTTCTAATACCCGTTGTTCTAATTCGCGGTTAGTCTTTTCTAGTGCAATAAATGAATCCCGCAAATTTTGTATCATCATATTAAAGGATTCAGATAACATCCCCAATTCTCGAATCTTCTCAACTTTTACCTGTTGATTTAACTCAGCACTAGCGGTCGCATTACGAGCCCCACTAGCAATAGCACTGGAGGCTTCACTGAGGCGTAAAATCGGTTCACTAATCCATCTAGCAGTGAGAATACCCAAAATTATTGCTAACACTAACGCCGCCATAAATAATAAAATTGTGATGCGGGTATTTTCATGGATCTGTTCCATAAAATCCGCTTCAGGAACCACCACCACAATTAACCAATCAATTCCCCTAGGGTCAATCATGGGAGTTACCTGGACAAACTCTCGCCGACTATTAGCATAAAAACTGAGGCGATCGTGATTGTTTATTTCACTAATATCAGCCAATTTATCAAATAAATATTGGGCAGTTTCTCTGGTCATTATATCACTGCTTTCGACTGCCAAAATTCTTTCAGTGTCGCGATTTTCTTCATCCGTAATAAAGGTTTTTTCGAGGGTAGAAGTTCCCACTAAATAACCATTACGTTCCACAATAAATGTCTGTCCGGTTTTGCCAATTTCTAAGGTACCGAGAAACTCACTAATGCGCTTTAAAGTTAGGTCACTGCTGGCTACACCGAGTAAATTTCCTTGGGAATCATTAATTGGTCGATTAGCAGAAACCACTAAGGCTTGGGAGCCAAAATACCCATAAATCTCACTCCAAACTGGCTTACCCGCCTCTACCGCTACCAGATACCAAGGTCTACCTCTAGGATCATAATTATCGCGGGAACTCACCAACTCAGTTCGGTTCCCTTGATCATCTGTTAACCATTTTTCTAACTGACGATTAGTGCTATCAGTTAAAATATCAAATTCAATGGAACCATCATCATAGCGTCCCGCGCCAATATAATCCCCGTTTTCCATACCCATACCAATATAGCTGGCGGTGGGGAACTGCTGTAATTGTGTCCATAGATAGCGTTCTAGTGCGGGAATGTTATCTATGGAAATTAACCCTTGATTGATAGCATCAACATTAATTTGATTAATCAGGTGAGGAGTTTCCAGATAGGTATTCATTTCCTGTTTAATCCGGTTACTAACCTCAACTTGTAACTGGGTAGCCAGGTCATTTATGGCGCGAGTTCTATTCCGATAAGACAACCATCCTGTTAATCCGAAAGCTATAGTAATTTGTAGTAAAAATGGAACAATTAAGACCAGACGTAAGGATAACTTGGGTATAGGGGGTATAATAAATAAGCGCATGATTGATTAGTAGAGCCTCCCCAGATGTCTAAACCGAACCCGTGAAATATTGATAGGATTTGATGGTCAATGCGATCGCCATCGGATTTGAGCTTTCATAGCATTTAACTCAGCTTCAATTTCGGCATCAGAATAGTTATCATAGTTGTATTCATCTCCCCGGCTGATTAATTCTTGCGATCGCACTTCTAATTCAATAGCTCGCTCCTCAAGGCGGTCTATAATCCTAGTATAATCAAGGCTTTCCTCCATTTCATTCAAACGTTGGTAAGCCTCCAGAGAATAGGATCTAGACCGATACAGATCCCGCTGAGTTTTAGCATTAGCTGCACGCTCCGAGAGTTCTCGTAAATTAGATTTAAGTTGTGCCAAAATTTGTTGCTGTATCTGCAACTGTTCTTGCATCTGACTAGCTGTATGTAAGTAAGATTTCCTTCTAATTAGAGCCTCCCGTGCTACCGATTCAGAACCCTTTTTCAGACCCAACTGAGCCCTTTTGTGCCACTCCTGGGCACTTTTTTCAGCATCAATATAATCCTGTTCTATTTGTTTTTGGGTGCTACGGGTATCAGCTATGATCTGTCGTAGTTGAACTAGATCTGACTGCATTTGGTCTATAGCTTCCTTGAGCAGTTGGTCAGGATCTTTAGTTTGGTTAAATAGGCGGCTAACATGGGAGCCAACCATCTGCCAAACTTGATTCAGGAGTTGCATTTATTATGACCTGAAAAGGTGAACACTTGACCAATATTCAGAGATGGTCAACGGACAGGCGCGAAGCATGATACTATCCACAGATAGCAGCAATACCTAGCAGGTTAACCTGTCCTTATTGTAGCCTTTCGTTCCCCGAAAATGATCAGCAATTAAGTGGGTTCTACTGGTATTAATACCTCGGAGTTACCAGGAGGGCTTATCATGTGAACCATGGTTAAGATTACTCTCCTGGTGATGGGGTATCAAATTGAACGGCAATTCCTGCGGCTCGTAATTCTTCAGCGAGGAGTTTAGCCGATTCCGCATCACCCAAAGCACCCATTTGAATTTTGACACCTGTTTTAAATCTGCGGATGTAGGCATCAGGAACCACTCGGCGCACTGTTTCTAGCTTGGCATCATTGTCGTAATCTGTTACCACATAATAGAATCCATCTTCAGCCCTCACAGGATTAGCATTAACCTGGGTGGGAGTATTCGCCGGGGTGGGAGTATTAGCTTGGGGGGTAGTTCCGCCTGCGGGTGCTGCGGGTGCTGCGGGTGCTGCGGGTGCTGCGGGTGCTGCGGGTGCGGGTGTAGGTGCGACAGGTTGAGGTAACAGTTCCTGGGATAGGTTATTAAGTCCAGGACCAGTGGGAATCACCACAGACGGAGATGGAGCGGGGGGAGGTGTTGCGCTGCCATCTAGTGGAGCGGCTTGGGGTGCAGTGGTAGGGGGGTTAGGATTAGGATTGATGGTACTGAGGGTATTGAGATCTAACTCCACAAACTCCTGGGTAGCCAGGTTAGGAGATGTCGGTTCTACTCTGTTGGCATCCATTGGCTCAGAAGTAGGAGTCATAGAATCCCTAAACAGACGATTGAAGCCTAGTATTTGCAAGCCGGCACCACCTGTGACGACATAGCCTAAAATGGCACTAGAAATAAACAGCAGCAGCATAGAGACCATCCCCAAGGGGGTAAATAATCTATTAGTCCAACTTTGACTGCGTTGCTGTTTTCTATATTCGGCACGTTTTTCGATGCTGCTAATCAGTTTTTCGGTCGATTCCAGGTAGCCTAACGGTGAGGTGGCGCTTGAGGTTTCGACGCTGGAACCATTGCCGTTGGCTGTTGTTTGGTTTTGGCTATGGGGAACAATGGGAGCGGGTTCTGGTAAGACGACTGATTCCCAGCCTGTGGGGGGGCGCTGTGGTTCTGCTTGACTTGCGGGTAATTCTGGAGTTCTGACAGGAGGAGCGATCGCACCTGGAAATGATTGCGATTGGTTATTAGATGGCTCCCTAGGCTGCTGATTATCAGATTGAGATTGCCTTCTATATCGCCGATAGCGGGTTAGTTCCTGCTCTAGTTTTACGTCTAGGCTTTCCAAAACCGATTGGAGGACTGGTTGTAGTTGGGGGGGGGAGGAGGTAGTTTCAATTTGAGAAGATTGGCTCATAACAAAATTCCTGGAAAATGGGGTTGATTTTAATTGAACTTTGAATCCATTGATCAGATTATAAATACCTTTGCTGACCGGATTTTCACCCCGGAACAACAGCAGTTTCAGCTAGTAGTTAGCCATTGGCCTGATGTGGTCGGAAAATCAGCACAGGCTCATACTCGACCCATAACGATTTACCGAAATATTCTGCAGGTAGCTACTTCTAGCGCGGCTTGGACTCAGGAGCTTACCTTCAGGCGTAAGCAAATTGTCCGACACCTAAATCAGTGGCTGTGTGATCCTTTGCATGATATCAAGTTTTCCACGGCTCAGTGGTCTGATGGGTCTAATCTTTTGGCGGCGGGTGCTTTGACGGAAACCAAGGAGACTCAACAACATCCCAGCACTATCCCGGTTAATGGGGAATTTGGGACTATTGAGCAGAGGGGATCTGAGGATGTGGCTGCACCGAAAACGCCGATCGCTGCTTGGGAAATTTGGGCCAGCAAAATCCAAAGGCGATCGCAACATTGGCCCCTATGTCCTCGATGTCAATCCCCCACCCCTCCCGGTGAACTACAACGCTGGTCTGTTTGCCACATTTGCTTTGCCGAACTCCTGACACCTGATAAATGCCAAGACGAATAGGGGATTCAATCAATTAGCATTGATCCCCAATTGGTTTTGATGTCTTTAAACTGGATCCCCGATGCTTTACATTTCTTTAACAAATTAGCTAAGTTTGTATCTATATATGAAGAGAATATAAAACAATTATAAAGTTTCCTGAACGATAAAAACGGATTCTAAGGCATACTGGATAAGGGATGACGGATTATAGGCAGGGATCAAGGATATACGAGAATATAGGTATTGGATCATTCTTGAGCGAGGAAGCCTGCTATGGGAGCTTCAAACCTGTTAACGTCTGCTTGTCGTTGTTGTCAACACTACACTCCTGAGGGGAGACGTGGCGGGCTATGCCATCAACTCCACGTTCCGGTCCAGGGCAGTTGGAAAGCTTGTCCCCTAGCACTTCCCGTCTTTGCACCTTCTTGGGAAACGGTGGATACAGTAATTCATCTGAATCAAACTCTCCCGACCCTACGAGAAGCAATGGTGGGAGACTTCCCAAATATAACTGCAACTCACCCAGAATTAGAAGCTTCAAGGGATCAACCCTGAGAAGCGATCGCTGTTTAGCGCGAAAGCGGTCAAGGAAGCCATGGATACTGACGAAAATCTGGTTTTCGTTTTTCCAAAAACGCCTGTTTTCCCTCGGCTCCTTCCTCAGTCATATAATACAACAAAGTGGCATTCCCTGCCAACTCCTGTAACCCCGCCTGACCATCACAGTCAGCATTGAAAGCGGATTTCAAACAGCGAATAGCGATCGGGCTTTTTTCCAAAATCTCCAACGCCCATGTGACCCCTTCAGCCTCAAGCTGATCAACGGGAACGACACAGTTAACTAAACCCATATCTAAGGCTTGTTGGGCATTATACTGCCGACAGAGAAACCAAATTTCCCGCGCTTTTTTCTGACCGACAACACGAGCCATATAACTCGCCCCAAAGCCGCCGTCAAAACTGCCAACTTTCGGCCCAGTTTGACCAAAAATAGCGTTATCGGCGGCTATAGTTAAATCACAAATGAGATGGAGAACATGACCACCGCCGATCGCATAACCTGCTACCAGGGCGATAACGACTTTAGGCATTGATCTAATTA
Organism: Limnospira sp. PMC 289.06; assembly: GCF_032350395.1. Taxonomy (NCBI): domain Bacteria; kingdom Bacillati; phylum Cyanobacteriota; class Cyanophyceae; order Oscillatoriales; family Sirenicapillariaceae; genus Limnospira; species Limnospira sp. PMC 289.06. The sequence continues at coordinate 19,978 of NZ_JARPLC010000027.1, read as the reverse complement.
GGCGTTGGAGGTCGAGAACATTGAGACGGGGGACACCGATATCATCAATATAACCAGCTTCTCCGCGCACAGTCTGATCGCCGCCGGAACAAAAGGCATATTTGCCATCTGTATGGGGACCAGCCCCGGTAAACAGAACCACACCGATCGCCTGATCTTCCCTGGCATCTGTAAAAGCATCATACAGTTCAAATACCGTTTTCGGGCGAAAAGCATTGCGCTTATCCGGGCGGTTAATGGTAATTTTGGCGATTCCGTCCGCCTTACAATAAAGAATATCTTGGTAAGTTTTAGCGGTCTGCCATTGAATGGACATTGCTTTGCTAAGGTCGCTTTGGTATTTGATGGCGAAATATCATTGTATCTCAAAGGAGCTTTTTTTTAGCCAAAACTTCTCCTGTTGCTATTCCAAACCAATTAATTCTCGATTTCCAGGGACGACCTCCCCGACGGTATAACTAGGGATATGGTGTGATTGAAAGAATGCGATCGCCTCTGAGGCGTGATCGGGTGGGACAAAAACGACAAAACCAATACCCATATTAAAAGTTTCCCACATAGCACTTTGGGGAACATCTCCCAATTCCGCCAACCAGGTAAAAATGGGAGGAATCGGCCAACTGTGGGGAATCATGCGAATAGCAGCATTTTCCGGAATAGCTCGGGGCAAATTTTCCGGTAGTCCTCCGCCAGTAATATGAGCCATACCATGAATGGGTAAACCCTTAGCAATAGCATTCAGAATAGGTTTGACATAAATGCGAGTAGGAGTCAAACAGACCTGGCCAACAGTTTGACCCTCAAATTGAGTAGGGCGGTCATTCCAATCAATTTGGCGATCGGCGATAATCTTACGAACGAGACTAAAGCCATTACTATGGAGACCACTACTAGCTAAAGCGATCGCCACATCTGCGATTTTCACCTGACTACCATCAAGTAACTGTTGCTTTTCGACAATACCGACACAAAACCCAGCCACGTCATACTCACCTGGGTGATAGAATCCCGGCATCTCGGCCGTTTCTCCCCCCAGTAAAGCACATCCAGCTTGTTGACAACCGGTAGCTATTCCGGTGATCACCTGGGTTAATTGTTCTGGTTCTAGTTTTCCGGTAGCCAGATAATCGAGAAAAAACAGAGGTTCCGCACCACAGGTCAACACATCATTAACACACATAGCCACCAAATCAATACCGATAGTATCGTGGCGGTCAACAGCATGAGCGATCTTTAGCTTAGTACCGACACCATCAGTACCAGATACCAGGACGGGTTGACGGTAGCCTGTGGGTAACTCCAAGCAGCCGCCAAAACCCCCTAAACCACCCAATACTTCTGGGCGATAAGTTCCCTGTACCAGATCGCGGATACGGTTAACAAAATCCCGACCCGCTACCACATCAACACCAGCTTCTCGATAATCCATAATTGATTGTTGTTTTTTTGTGTTCAGGCTTGGCCCGCGAACTCTCCTATAAGGCTTATAAGAAACTTTAATACTTTTTGGAACCACTTAGTATTGCGTCAGTAGAAATTACCCCAAGTCTTGATGACCGGGAATTTGAGCCGGAACCAAACTGTCCAGTTTGTCAGTCCGACGGCAAACTATGCCCCCAGACTAGCTCCCCAAATAGAAAAGTTCGTGCTAGTGTGTTGCAGTTCCTTCAACCCAAGCGAACAGGAAATTGAGTACCCATGACTATGGTGCTGTAATAGGCTCCCATGTAGGGTTTAAGTGAATTTCAGTTCAAACGTGGTTGTTTCATCTAAGAGATTTATGAACGCAAAACCTTGGAGTGGTCTAGTTTCTTTACTGGTTCTATCAGTTTGCGCGCCAGCTTATGCTGAAATTGAATGCGATCGCCTTTTATGTCCAGAAAGTGATGGGAGAAGCCATGTTGAGCAATTAGCCAGATCACAGGGGAACATCACCCAAATTGAAACCCATGAATTAGACGACAAACAAGCTGCAACCCTCTTCGTTCGTAATATCCCCGTCCTCACCTTTGTTCAAAACCCCTCAGAAACGACAGCCCGCCCCATCAACTATCAATCTGTCAATGTAGCTGAGAGTTCAACTGGTAATTTAATAGTGGCTTACCTCACACAAGCCAGCGATCCAGTCGCTAGAGCCAATAATGTCGCGGTCAAAATTAATCAGATCAGTCGAGACAATATTGATGCAGATACCATCAGAGTCCGATGGAATGATCAGGAAAAAAATTATGTGATCCAAGTAGGTGAGGAAAAATTAGTAGCCATTGATGGTAATACTATCCTCCCCGACAATACCCGTGATCTGGCTACAGATGCACTACAAGCTACTAACCGCCTGCGGAGACAGGTAGGTAATGCGCCACCCCTCAGCGAGATTGAAGGAAGACCAGAGCCAGAAGTGACTACAGTAGCTGTACGTTCGGTGGCTAATCGTCTCCAGGGTTGGGCTTCTTGGTATGGTCCTGGTTTTCATGGGAACCGCACGGCTAATGGTGAACGCTACAACCAAGATGCTATGACGGCGGCTCACCGTTATTTACCTTTTGGTACAGAAGTCCGTGTTACCAATCAGCATAACGGTCGTTCTGTGGTGGTGAGAATTAATGACCGAGGCCCATTTATCGGAGGTCGGATTATTGACTTGTCTGCTGGAGCTGCACAGGCGATCGGTATGATTAGCAGTGGGGTGGCTCCGGTAACAGTGGAGGTGATCACGCCAGCTAATTAAGGTCGATGGTGCTGTTCCCTATACAATGAAGGGAATGATTGATACTAGGGTGCAATTATTGCGCCCAAAACTACTTTTATGCGCCTGTTTACAACTGTTGCGGCTTGGCGATCTTATTCCCAAGCCTGCCATAATCGGCAAATAGGTTTAGTCCCCACTATGGGGGGTTTACATTCAGGACATTTGAGCTTAATTCGTCAGGCTCGTAATGGATCTGATGTGGTGGTGGTTAGCATCTTTGTTAACCCCCTACAATTTGGACCTAGGGAAGATTTCCAAAAGTACCCCCGTAATTTGGAGGCGGATTTAGCACTGTGTCGGGAAAATGGGGCTGATGTGGTATTTGCTCCGTCGGTTGAGGAGATTTATGGCTCTGAGGAGACGGGAAACACAGAAACTGGCTTATCTCAACAAACTTGTGTGATTGTCCCTGACTCGCTCACGTCCCGTTTGTGTGGCGCATCCCGTCCTGGACATTTTCAGGGGGTGACAACTATTGTGGCTAAATTGTTTAATTTGATTCAGCCGAACCGCGCCTATTTTGGCCAGAAAGATGCTCAACAAGTGGCGGTCATTAGGCGCATGGTGGCGGATTTGAATTGGCCGATTGAGATGGTGGCCTGTCCGATTATTCGAGAGGCTTCGGGACTGGCTTATAGTTCCCGTAATCAGTATTTGACACGGGAACAGAAACAGCAAGCTACAGTTTTATATAAGGCTTTACAGGCGGCGAGACGGCGCTACGGTGAGGGAGTGCGATCGCGATTAGGTCTGTTACAGGCGGCGCAAGAAATTCTGGCGAGAGTGCCGGCGGTGAAGCTAGAATATTTGGAACTGGTTGCGCCGGATACTTTAGTTCCTATGGAAACTGTTGAGGAAATAGGACTTTTGGCGATCGCCGCATCGGTGGGAAATACTCGTTTAATTGATAATATCATGCTCAATACTCGCCAGCCTATTGTGGCGATAGATGGCCCGGCCGGAGCGGGGAAGTCTACTGTTACCCGTCATATTGCACAACTGTTAAATTTGATGTACCTTGATACGGGAGCAATGTATCGCGCTATTACCTGGAAGGTGCTTGAGTCTCAAATATCTGTGGATGATGAACCGGCGATCGCTGAGTTGGTTAGTGGTTCACGGATTGAGTTGATTCCTGATCAAGATCAAATTAGGGTTTTGATAGATGGGTCTGATGTGACTGAGGCGATCCGTACCCAGGAAGTTACCCGCAATGTATCGGCGATCGCGGCTCAGGTAGCAGTCCGTCGTGGTCTTGTTAAACAACAACAGCAGTTAGGTCGTCGGGGCGGTTTGGTGGCGGAAGGACGCGATATTGGCACTCATGTTTTCCCCGATGCTGAGTTGAAAATTTTTCTGACTGCTTCTGTGGAAGAACGAGCCAAGCGTCGCTATCTGGAATTACAACAGAAGGGTGATTTAAATACCAGTTTAGAAGAGATTAAACGGGATATCATCCGACGGGATGAATTAGATAGTAACCGAACTATTGCTCCACTGCGAAAGGCGGTTGATGCGATCGAACTTAGTACCGATGGACTCAGTATTGAGCAAGTTACTAATGAAATTGTTAGATTATATAAAGAACATCTGAAAAATCATGATGCTCTTGACCCTAGGTTAGGGGTTTAAAGGAAAGCTAGGATAGAGATACTGTCTCAGTTCTTGAACTTATCTAAATTCCGGTGAATTAGCTGGGATTAGGTAGGGTAAGCTGTCCTCATCTAGGGTAATTGTATATCAATTGCCCCAATAATAACTAGCTAGTAAAAATCAACATAAAATTTAATTGGTGTGAAGGAGATATGACGTGGTTCAGCCTTACTACAGAGTATATCGCCGCCAACAAAGAGTTTTAACTCTAGCAATATTGGCAGCATTAAGTAGTTTTGTTATGGGTGTAGCTTTACCTTGGACTTTACATATAGACCGCCAAGCGAAAGTTACATATCAGCCTCCAATAAGCCAACAAGTAGTGGCTCAGAGACAGACACAAAGGGAGGTAGAAACCTCTAATAATCCCACAGAACAACCTTCCCCAAATGTAGGAATTCCATCGATAAAACTGGCTATAACTCAAAGGTTACAATCAACACAACAAGCCTTGAGGGAGTTACAAGATGAACGCTTTAATTTTTCGGTTCCTCAACGATTTCAAGGAACTACTATAAAAGAGGTGAATTTGCCACCAGACCGGAAAGTGATTGCTCTGACTTTTGATGATGGTCCTTGGCCGCGAACGACGGAACAGGTTTTAGATATTCTCAGAAGAAATAATATTAAGGCGACGTTTTTCTTGATTGGGGCGGCTTTGAATAATAACAAGGAGATTGCGAAAAAAGTAGCAGATGAAGGTCATGCGTTAGCTAATCATACCTGGAACCACCGTTATCATAAGGTAAGTCAGGCGGAAGCGGCGAAGGAGATTAATAGTACGGGGGATTTAATTGAGGAGGTGACGGGGACTAAAACGGCTCTATTTCGACCGCCAGGGGGGGTAATGACTAATGGTTTGGTTCAGTATGTTCATAGCCAAAATCACGCTAATATTATGTGGTCTGTGGACTCAGCAGATTGGCGATCGGGTAGGGATGCGATCGCTCGTAATGTTTTAACTCAAGCGAAATCGGGTGGTATTGTGCTGATGCACGATGGAGGTGGGAACCGTGCGCCTACAGTAGCGGCTCTTCCGAGAATTATTGCGGAGTTGAAAAGGCAGGGTTATGAGTTTGTAACAGTGCCAGAACTGTTGGAAATGGCGGATGAGTACATGAGTGATGAAGATATCGCCAGCCAGGAACAAAGGGCTAGAGAAATGTCAGAAAGGGATGAAATGCCGATGTATGAATCCCCTTTACCTTATTAAATATCCTGATGAATATTGCCGAAGATGGAAATAATTAAACAATGAACCTGTATTCTTTACCAACTCAGTCAGATTTTGCGATTTCCCTAGCGCCGTTGTCCTTGGAAGATGTTTATAATCTGGTGGACGATCCGGCCAATGGTGCGATCGTGGTAATGAGTGGCATGGTTCGCAATCAAACGGACGGCAAACCGGTTAAGTCCTTGGAATATCAAGCCTATCAGCCCATGGCGCTGCGGGTGTTCCAGGAAATTGCCGAACAGATTAAAACTCAATGGCCTGATGTAACGCGGGTGGTCATACAGCACCGGATCGGACATCTACAAATTGGGGATCTTAGTGTATTGGTGGCGGTAGGTTGTCCTCACCGCCGAGAGGCTTTTGAGGCTTGCCAGTATGCCATTGATACCCTAAAGCATAACGCCCCGATTTGGAAAAAGGAACATTGGGTTGACGGATCTAGTAGTTGGGTTAGTATTGGCTTATGTGAAGCTACCTGCTAACCAGATGAACATTAGGAACTTAATCGGTTCATGCCGCGTCAAAGACCAACAGCCTGCCCCAATACGCAAATTTGAAACTATGATGAGTCAATTTGTACCCCTATCCTGGTCTTCCGGGTCGGCAACGACTCCCGAAGTGCAATTATCCCCTGAAAAGCTGTCGAACTATGATCTAGTTCTACGATGTCAGGAAGGGTTGCAGCCAGACCGTCTTGCCTTTACGGAACTATTACGCCGATATCAGTCCCATGTGGATAAGATTCTGTTTCACCTAGCGCCTGATTGGCAAGATAGGGCGGATTTAGCACAAGAAATATGGATTCGAGTTTACCGCAATATTAAGCGACTACAGGAACCGGCTAAGTTCCAAGGGTGGTTAAGCCGGATTGCGACTAATTTATTTTATGATGAACTGCGGAAACGGAAACGGGTGAGACCGGCTTTGTCTCTGGATGCTCCTCGCACTGTTGATGATGGCGAGATGGAATGGGAATTGCCGGCGGATCGTCCGGGTCCAGATGAGGATTTAGCGACTAGAGAGTTTTATGATCACCTACAAGAGGCGATCGCTGATTTGCCGGAGGTGTTCCGCACTACTATTGTGCTGCGGGAAATTCAAGGCCTAGCTTATGAGGAAATTGCGGAAATTACGGGAGTTTCTTTAGGAACTGTTAAGTCTCGTATTGCTAGGGCTCGTCAGCGGTTACAATCTCAACTACAACCTTATCTAAATGATTAGTTGAGATCATGACTAATTCCGTTTGGAGGGAATATAATAGGAAGTTAATGGTCAGAAACCGGCGGTCTGTTGATTTTTGTGGCTCTACATTTTCTCCCCGATTTAATTCAAAAAGGTTAGACCGTTGGTTTCGATTTTTGCTTGCGTTTTAGGGGGTGTCCCAATGAAGTCTAACCATGACGATCGCTTAGGTAATTTGAACCCGAATTGGCATCCTGAGTCCGAGGGAGAAGGGACTTGGGATGACCAAATGTATGAGCTACTGTCAGCCTATGTTGATGGTGAGGCGACACCGGCGGAACGCCGCCAGGTTCAGCAACGGTTGGATATTGATCGCCAATATAAGGCGGCTTATCTGCAAATGATGCAACTGCGATCGCGTTTGCACTCCATTCCGGAGCCGAAAAATAATGAATCGGCTCAACAGTTGGCGGGTGCTGTGTTCAACCAGGTTGAACGCCGGAATAATTTGATGGTGGTCAGTGGTGGGGGTGCGATCGCGGCTCTGTTTTTGGCGGTTTTAGCGAGTTGGGCTCCGACTGGTGGGGGTGGTACTCTCTTTGCTCAGTTGAACCGAGTTGAGTCGGAGCCACTACAAATTGCCCTCAATGAGCCTTTGCTACCTATTGTTAATCCAGAGGCGGTTAGTTTGACCATAGATCAACCGCTGATTGTGATTCCCAAGGGTCCGATAGCTCACCCCTAGGTTAATTATAGCTGGGTTTCCAGTCGCCACTGGGAATCAAGACTCCCTGGAAGGAGCTAACTACTTGGGGATACATGAAATAAGCCCAGGTCTCACGGAGGGGTTTTTGGTCTGGGGTGTAGGTGAGAATGCGGCGGCGTTGATATTGGTTTTGCTCCGGTGGGCGATCGCTTTGGTAGTCTTCGAGGCGATCGAGGTCGGCCAGAAGGCTGGGGTCTGTGAAGGATAGGATAACTCCAGATACCCAGCGCGTCCCGGTGGTCATGGCGGGGTAGCCTAGGGAGAGGGAATATAATTCCCCTAGGGCGCACGCTGGTAATTCCTCTATGGTGCGTCCGAGACAGAAACGGTTGTAATTGAACTCGCCGGGTTTGAGACTCCCGTAGACAAATACATCGATCAGATCATTTATGCGATCGTTTTGGGTGACAGTGGGTTTCATCGCCTGCGAAAATTTTTGTTAAGATAATCACTAAATCTGGAATAGGTCTGAAAGCGTTATCAGTTATGTTGCATCCGCAACCTTTAATAGCTACAGCTATCCAGTTCAGTTCTTTATGTTCTATTATCGTTCATGGTTTTAGCCACTAGCATTATAGAAAATTTCCTACCGCATCCACTGCCCCTAGGTGCTTTTTTACCGGAATTAGGCCTCGACAGCATTTTCTCAACTCAGGGGGTAATGGTGATGCTACTGGCCGCTTATGCTGTCGCTATGTGGATGTTCCTGACTAGCGCCCCCAAGGTTCATACCATTATGGTCACTGACCTAAATATGGCCAGACAGTTTTATGAGGGGTTGCTAAATTTGCCTGTGGCTGATGTTCCCCTACATTACTACTATAATTATGAGCAAACTTTGGGGGCGACAGGCATCGATCCTTTGTACCTTTCCACTAACATATCGACTGCTAATAACCAAGATTTAGGGGCTTCTGATGGCTTGTGGTATCAGTTGATGAAAAATACACAACTTCATATTATCAGTGGTGCTAGTTATGGTCCGAAAAATCGCCATCGTCATGTTTGTTTTGATCGCGATTGTTTAGACCAAGTTTTGATGCGGGTACAAACCCAAGCCCTCAAGTTTAAAATCCGCAGCGAAAGACCTCTAAATTTTTTGGTGAAGGATTTGGATGGACGGGTGTTAGAGTTTTCTGAGGTGAAAAACTAGCCCGTAAATAGCCATAATGAACTGACAAGAGACAAGGTTTAACTTGTCTCTACGGTTTGTTTAAATGGGAAGATTTGGCAGTGATTAATCAATATCAAACAAATAATAATGTTCACCATCAATTAATTGTTGGGAATTGCCGTGATATTTGGAGACCGCCCGATCTAAAAATGCTTTAGCTTCCTGGGGGGATATATTGGCGGCTTTGGCTAGGCTAGAAACCGTGACTAAGCCTCTGTTATCTCGAATTAGGTGCAGAAATACCGATCGCTTATATCTTTGGCGGCGGTAGAGTTCCCTGCGTCTTTCGCGATACCATTCCCACATAAACCATCCCCCCATAAACAGGGGAATGCTGCCCAAAATCAACCCCCCCGCTACTTTCCCCCAGGGATTATCTGATATGTTGGTGGGGCTAATTAATTCGGTAGCAGCGGATAACCAGAATATTAACCCCAGGGGAATCAAGAAACTGGCGACTATCAGCTTAAATATCTGCATGGTTTCATCCCCCTGACTTCCTTATTGAGGCTAAATTAATAATATCAACAGCGTATGGCTTCTAACAACCGTGAGAAATAAAAGCTGGTAGAAATCATCGATTCTCGGCTAACGGTAAAGCCGTTATCTGAGAGAATTTTGACGATATCTGCCTCCCGGTGTTGGTAGGCGCGGGTGGTTTTGCTGGGTCCGGGGAAAAATTCGCCAATTTTTTTAAGTATACTTAGGGCTAGAGTTTTGGGGGCGAAACTCAGAATGATCCGGGTTTCGGCGAGGGAACATAGATGAGAGATCATCTCTGCTGCTTGGTTTTGGGGATAGTGAATTAACACATCTAAGCAAATTACGGTGTGATAGCGACCTGTTAATTTTTCTAGGTCTTGCGCCATAAAGTTGATATTGCTGGCGCGGGTGATTAGTTGGTTTCTGGCGCGTTGGTTGGCTTCGGCGACCATTTTTTCGGAAATGTCGCTGGCGGAAACGATCGCCCCTGCGTCTCCCAAGGGTATGCTGAGGCTTCCGACTCCACAGCCTGCATCACATACCATTAAGCCGCCTAGGTTTCCATCAGCTTGCAGCCATTCTAAGACGCGATCGACGGTTTGCTGGTGTCCGTCGCGGATATCCCGCTGTACCCGGTTGACTTCGCCGTTACCGTAAATTCTTTGCCAGCGATCGAAGCCTGTTGAATTAAAATACTGCCGAACAACGGTTTTATCGTCTGCCACACTCATGAAACTGCCTGCTGTGAAAAGGGTGTCCAATCCTCGATTCTAGCATTTAGGGGTTACAATTTGGAGGTTTTGCTATCCTCAAATTCCTCAATACGGGTTGGTTCCTTGGGTACTAACAGCCACAGTATGCCATAGATGATAATGCCGGGGGCGGCGGATAGGCCTAGAATAATAAAGGTGAGTCTCACTAGCAAGGGGTCAACATTGAAGTATTGGGCGACTCCTCCGGCTACTCCGGCGATTTGGCAATGTTCACGGCTGCGATATAATTTTTTCATGGTGTCCTCTCCTCTAATGGGCGATGGTTTTGGTTGACAGTGATTACTTCAATTTCTGATTGAACAATTCCCGATCTGATCATAATTAATTGGGGTTCGGAAAACCGCCCATCCCCTGTCCGGCTAACCATCCGGTTGTCCAGGCGTTTTGAAAATTGAAGCCTCCTGTCACGCCGTCAATATCAAGAATTTCTCCGGCAAAATATAGCCCCGGACACCGCCGACTTGCCATGGTCTTAAAGTCTATTTCTTTGAGGTTGACTCCGCCACAGGTGACGAATTCTTCTTTAAAGACTCCTTTACCAGTGATTTGATGGCGACTGCGTTTTAATTCTTCGATGAGTTGATTTAAGTGTTTTTTAGATAGTTCCGCCCAAGGTTGTTGGGGGTTGATTCCTACTCGGATAATTAGATATTGCCAGAGGCGACGGGGTAAATTAATTGGACAGTGGGAAGATGGCGATCGCTTGCCAAATTCTGATTTAGTCTGCAGGATAATTTCTCGCAATTGGTCTATATTTAATTCTGGTAGCCAATCAATTATTAAGGGGGTTTTATAACGACATTCCTGCAAAAATCTTGCCCCCCAAGCTGATAATTTTAAGACGGCGGGTCCACTAATTCCCCAGTGAGTAATTAACAGGGGTCCGGTTTGGGTTAATGGGGTTCCGGTTAGTTGGAGGTTAACTGAATCTACGGATATTCCGGCTAATTCCTGCAAGGGTTTGTCGGCTATATTAAAGGTGAATAGGGAGGGCACTGGGGGGATGATAGTATGTCCTAATTTTTGGGCAAAATTATAGCCAGCGGGACTGCTTCCTGTGGCTATTAATAGGCGATCGCATTGGTAAACTTCCTGGGATTTTAAACATACTTGAAAGCCTCGATCAAGTTTAGTAATCCCCACAACCGCCGCCCCGGTTCTGACTGTGATTCCGGCATTTTTGGCGCTATTTAATAAGCAATTAACAATAGTTTCGGAATCATCAGTTATGGGGAACATTCGACCATCAGCTTCGGTTTTTAACTTAACTCCTCGGTGGTTAAACCAGTCTACAGTATGTTTCGCTTGAAACCTAGTAAAAGGTCCGCGCAAGGCTTTGTTACCCCTGGGATAGTTGCGAATAAACTCCACGGGGTCAAAACAGGCGTGGGTAACGTTACAGCGTCCGCCGCCAGAAATGCGAACTTTGGCTAGGGGAGTTTTTCCAGCTTCTAATAAGGTGACATGGGTTTTAGGGTAGGTTTCTTTACAGGCGATCGCCCCAAAAAAACCCGCCGCCCCACCACCAATTACAATGACTTCGATCATATCTTGTTTCTCAAAGTTTTATTGATAATTATACCCGATAAATACCCACCCTAATACATTGATAATTACTTTGCTATAGTTAGGCTAAGTATGATTATAGATCAAACTCTTGTTTTTCGCAAATCCTATGTTAATGGTGCCGATCAACTATTACAATAAGCTATAGAGTCCGTGTGGGCTACTGGTCTGGCTGAGGGTGAGAGTTCTGCCTGAGTTCATCAACTCAATAACTGTTTGTAGATTACGAGTAAGTAAATTTGTAACATGGCATCTAAAATTAAACCACAATTAGCTTTTTTGTATCCGTTTTTATACCATCTGTTAAAATTCGGTTTTCCTAATTGTTTATGGAGTGGGAATTTATCTCAACGACAAATCGCCCTAACTATAGATGACGGCCCCCATCCTCAATATACTTTAGAATTATTGGAAGTTTTAGACTACTATCAGATTAAAGCTAGTTTTTTTTGGTTGGGAATATTAGTCGAAAAATATCCTAATATTGCTCAAGAAGTCTATAAACGCGGGCATGGTCTGGGGATTCATGGTTATCAGCATAAGTCTTTTACCCGGTTAAATAAACAGGAATTAAAGTTAAGTTTAGACCGAACTCAATCGGCAATTTGTCAGATTTGTGGATTGCCAGAAAATCAAGTTATATATGTGCGTCCCCCCAATGGTTTTTTTACTGGGAAAACTTTACAACTTCTGAATAATTGGAACTATCGAACCGTGATGTGGTCTGTGGTTCCTGAAGATTGGGTAGAGCCGGGGGTCGAGGTGGTGAGCGATCGCATTTTGCGACAGACTAAAAATGGGTCTATCATTGTCCTTCATGATGGCTATTTTGGTGGCTGTAAGGTAGCAGAAACTAGCGCTAAGGTAATTCCTGAATTATTAAAACAAAGATATGAGTTTGTGACTATTGATCAGTTGTGGATGGGGAGAAAAAATGATACCCTGTTCCCTGTTAGTGATGAAATGCGATCGCCTAATTAACTATGGTATTAAGACCTGAAACTGACCCAATTACTGGCTTGCTGCGCCTTGTCGGAGATGATAACCCCGTAGATATCACCTTTTTTGAGAATCAATTAGGGGTGTTTCCTCTGGGAGTATTTCTAGGGTCTGGAAATGATACAGTCCGAAGTTTAGTAGACCCAACACTAATTTATGGAAACCAGGGGGATGATCAAATATTTGGAGGGGGAGGAAATGACACCTTATATGGCGGTCAGGGAGATGACTATATCGAAGGTAATGCAGGTGATGATTTAATCTTTGGAAATGCTGGGAATGATATCTTATCAGGAGGACTGGGAAATGATACTATCTTTGGGGGACCGGGAAATGATGTTATTGATGGAGATGGGGGAAATAATCTGATTTATGGTGGACAAGGTGCTGATATTATTAGGGGGGGAGAAGGTAATGATTTAATCTTTGGAGATGCTGGAGAAAATACCATCTTTGGGGGACCGGGAAATGATACCTTATATGGGGGAATTGATGATGATCAAATTGGTGGTGGACTGGGAAATGATCTGATTTTTGGCGGACTCGGTGATGATATTATTAGCGGTGGCGAGGGGGATGATACCATCTATGGCGGACTGGGAAATGATTTAATTTTAGCAGACGAGGGTAATAATATACTATTCGGAAATGCCGGAAGTAATACCCTAGTAGGAGGGACGGGAAATGATACCTTTGTGTTAGAGGCTGGTGATGGTTTTACCACCGCTGACACCGACCAAATTTTTGATTTTACCCCCGGACAAGATACTATTTTGCTGCTGGGAGATGTTCCCATAGACCAGCTAAATATTATTCTTGATGACAGTAACCCTAATATTAATAATACAATTCTGGAAACTCCCACCGGAGAAATTATAGCCCTATTGCGAGGTATCCGTCCTAATGATATTAGCCGCAGTGACTTTTTTGTTCCGGGTGTTTTATCCTTTGAATCAACTAGATTTGAAGTACAGGATAATGGCATGAGTACCCAACCCATTACCGTGGTGCGTGCCGGTGGTGAAGATGGTGCAGTTAGTGTAACTTTGGTTCCCAGTTTATTAACTCCTTTACCTCCCAGTGGTGTTGATATCAGCCCCATTGTGATTAATTTTGCTGATGGAGAATTGGGGGGTAAAACTGTATCAATTCCCATCGCTAATAACCCAATTGTTACCTATCCTGAAGTCTTGGAATTATCGCTACAAGATGCCACCGGAAATGCTACTTTAATTAATCCTAGTATGGCGACATTAAGGATTATTTCCGACCAGACTCCCCCTGACCCTATCCAAACTTTTAATAACCCCATACCTGAATCTTTTGCCAGGTTTGGCGCGACTTTAGAAGCTGTGAACAATCAGATTTTAATTGGTAGTCCGGGATGGAATAATTCCCAAGGTTTAGTTTATGTTTTAGACGATACTACGGGAGAAATTTTACCAGCCTTTCAGAACCCTTCTGCTAATGCTGGAAGTTCGGAGTTTGGCGCTGCTATTGCTAGTTTAGGTTTATCCCCGGTAATTGGTGCGCCTACAGATAGTAGCATCGCCTTTGCTTCGGGTGCGGTTTATGTTTACAACACCATAACGGGTTTACCCGTGACTCAATTATTCAATCCTACCCCGGAACCTTTCGATTATTTTGGCTACAGTTTGGCGACTATTGGTAATGATATAATAATTGGTGCGCCGGGGGATAGTACATCGGAATTGCGAGGGGGAATTGCTTATTTATTTGATGGTATAACGGGAGAATTACGGCAAATTTTTAATAATCCTAACCCGCAACCAGATGATTATTTTGGGGCGGCGATCGCCTCTGTGGGAGACTGGGTATTAATTGGCGCACCGGGTAGCTTGGGAGTTGGTCAGTCAAACGGTCCGGGTTCGGCTTATTTATTTAATAGCGTAACGGGAGATTTAATCCAGTCTTTTCGTAACCCTAACCCAGGACTAGATAATTTTGGTCATGCTGTCGCTTGGTCGGGAATTGGACGGGATATTCTCATTGGATCTCCGGGTGATGACCAGCGGGGAATAAATGCTGGGGCGGCGTTTTTAATTGATGGTATTACGGGGTCAATTTTGGCAAATTACACACCGGAAAACTTACGGACAGGCGATCGCTTTGGTGAGTCCATAGCTACCACCAGCAACAATAATGTTGTGGTAGGATCTCCCGGTTTCGGTCCTTTTGATTTTGGGGCGGCGTTCAAATTCCAGTTACGCACCGGGGAATTATTAGAAACCTATTTACACCCCCAACTTCCTCCCAGTGATGGAGTGTTGAACTTTGGTAGTGCGATCGCCGGCTTTAATACAGGGCTAATTATTGCCGCCCCAGACACGAATATAGGCTTAGAAGGTGTTGGGGCGGTTTATCAGTTTTAGGCGGCTTTAAGAGGTTTGCACCCGGCGCAAATCTAAGGTTAAAGGATATTCAGGGCTTAAATTGGGGGTGGAAATTTCCAAAGTTCCGGGAGTGTGACCCATGGGTGCAAACCTTTCTAACATCCTAGACTCAGCCTCTCTTTCATTAATGGGAAATGTTGTATAAACAACGCCATTAGGAGGGTTGATATAATAAGTACATCCCCCAATAGATCGCATAGCCCAAGTATCAACAATATCGAATAATAGGGGAGTATGGGGGTTAATAGAAGGATGCAATAAAGAGGCATATTGTCGCGCCCGGAACCTGACCCCGCCTACATATTCCCCAGGTTTAAGGGTAGATTTTAAGGGCACTGCATAGCCATTACAGGTGACAATATAACGATGGGAAAAGCCATCTAAACCGGGAGAATTTCCCATCGCCCCCCGTAGCATGACCTGTAGCCTTTCCATGGAAGAATCAACATATCTGGCGTTACCGCCATTGGCGGTTTCTTCTCCTAAAACGTGCCAAGGTTCTATGGCATTTCTTAACTCTAATGTCACGCCATCACGGGTAATTTCTCCATAGTTGGGAAAGCGAAAATCAACAAAGGGTTTAAACCATGCTAAATTAAATGGATAACCCGCCGCGTTTAAATCTCTTAAAACTGTGCCTAAATCTTCTTCAATAAAATAGGGCAGTAAAAAGCGATCGTGTAGGGTAGTTCCCCAACGAATTAGGGGTTTAGTATAGGGATGTTCCCAAAACCAAGCCACTAGGGAACGAATTAACAACATTTGCAATAGCCCCATTTGTGCATGGGGAGGCATCGCAAAAGCCCGAAACTCTAATAGCCCTAACTGGTTGCGATAATTCTCTAATGGGTAGAGTTTATCAATACAAAATGCTGAACGGTGAGTATTTCCGGTGACATCAATTAGCAGGTTTCGCAATAAGCGATCGACTAATCCAGGGGGTACTTCTCGCCCCTTTTCTAACTGTTGAAAGGCGATTTCTAACTCATATAAACCTTCGTGTCTGGCTTCATCTACCCGGGGTGATTGGCTAGTCGGTCCGATAAATAACCCCGCAAATAAGTAGGATAAACTGGGGTGATTTTGCCAATAGGAAATCAAACTTCTTAATAGGTCAGGGCGACGTAATAGGGGGCTGTCTTGAACGCTCTTACCACCAATGGTGATATGTGCGCCGCCTCCGGTACTTATGCGCCGACCATCTAGGGCATATTTTTCAGTTCCCAACCGACATAGCCGCGCTTCCTCATATAAAGTGGTGGTAATTGCGGTTAATTCTGACCAATTTTTGGCGGGGTGAATATTGACTTCAATTACTCCCGGATCTGGGGTAATCTGAAATCCCATAATTCCATCATTTCCAGGGGGGGTGTATCCTTCAACTAATACGGGAATATTAACAGCAGTGGCGGTTTTTTCAATGGCTGTAATTAAATCTAAAAAACACCGGGCGGAAGTTATGGGAGGAACGAAAACATATATACAGCCATCCCGCGCCTCTACCGCCATGGCTACCCGCACGGAATTTTCTGGTAAATTGATGGGTTCGGAACCAACCACAGCAGGTTTATGATCTAGCGGTACTCGCGCCTCTGGGTGCAATTCTTCTGACCAGCTTATGGCACTTAAAGGCAGTCGAAATCCCAAGGGGGAATCACCTTTTAATAAAATCAATTTATCCTGTGGTAATTTCCACGGACAACTACCCCAGCGTAATTCTTCTGACTCGACAACTGGTAAAATTGGTAAGGCATAACCGGCTAATTCTTCGGTTTCTAATTCATAGGTGGGAATAATGCGATCGCTTGCGATTCCTAACTGTTTAACTAATTCTTGAATAACGACTTCTGCCTGTTTAATCCCATAGCCATAATCGTCACCATCTACCGCCATGAAAGCCCGATTATGCCAAATAGGTTGACCATCTTCTCGCCAATAACAGCCTAAAGCCCACCTCGGCAAAATTTCCCCCGGATACCATTTTCCCATGCCATAATGTAGCAAGCCGCCACCCTTAGAAAACTTACTTTCTAGGCGGTGTAATAGCTGTCCGGCTAACCTGCGCTTTTCCTCTCCCAAGGCTTGTACCTGCCACTGGGGAGACTCAAAATCATCAATAGAAACAAAAGTAGGTTCCCCACCCATGGTTAAACCTACCCCTAAACTTTGCAATTTATCCTCTACTGCTTGACCGAGGCGGTCTATGGTTTCCCATTGACTAGGGCTATAGGGTTGACTGGTGCGCGGTTGATTTTCGTAACGAGAAACCGTCACCGCAAACTCTAAATTTGACCCGCAGGGTTCGGCGGTTCCCTGAACTGGGGAGGCGGCTTGGGGGTCGGCGGTACACACGAGGGGAATATGACCTTCTGCTGCTAAAAAACCAGAGGTGGGGTCTAAACCAATCCAACCCGCCCCAGGAATATATACTTCCGCCCAAGCGTGTAAATCTGCATTATCAGCTTCTGGTCCAGGGGGTCCATCTAGTGGGGGAACATCGGGTTTCAGTTGAATTAGGTAACCGGAGACAAAGCGGGCGGCGAGTCCATAGTGCCGCAAAATCTGCACCATTAACCATGCTGTATCTCTACAGGAACCTATTTGAGTTTTTAGGGTTTCTTCGCAGGTTTGAATACCCGGTTCAAATCGGACTGTATACTTAATATAATCAGCGAGTTTCTGATTAATGGTAATTATAAATTCTGGGGTATATATATCCTTGACCCGGTGCTGTTCTACCCAGTCTTTGAGTATGGGGCTGGATTCATCTATTTCTAAAAATGGGATTAATTCCCGCCCTAGTTGTTCTTCGTAGATGAATGGATAGCGTTCGGCATAGCTTTCCATGACGAAGTTAAACGGATTAATCGGGTGTAAATCTGCAATAATATCTACTGTAATCCCTAGGCGATCGGTTTTTGATAAAAAGTTGAGCCTCCCCAAATAATTGCCATAGGGGTCCTGTTGCCAGGTCATCGTGTAATCATCAGGTTCAATCTTTAGGGAATAGCTATTAATAGGGGTGCGACAGTGGGGAGAAGGTCGCAATCCTAATGTATGAGGACCTAGAATTACTGGATTTTCAAAATGGTAGACAAGCTGATGGTTGAGGCTAACTTTTACTGACATAACTCAATTTGGGCAAGAGGGATATATGGTTGGTAAGTTCGCAATTTAAGCAGGCAAAAGACCATACAAAAAAGCTGCCTCTCTTGCCTTTGGTCTCTTGCCTATTGCCTATTGCTTTTAATGGAGTTGATGACCGCAACTTCCGCAGAAGCGATCGTCCGGTTTTACTGTCGCACCGCAGTTACTACAGAATTTACGACCTCCTGATTCCGATTCCGATGAGGAAGAAGAACCCATTTTTAGCTCCATGTTACCCATCCGCATTTCCATGGGGTTCATACTCATTTGCATACTCCCCATTTGCATCGGCTTCATCGGTTCCATCGGCTTCATCCCTTCCATTGGCTTCATCGGTTCCATCGGCTTCATCGGTTCCATTGGCTTCATCGAAGATGCAGGGGTACTCGAAACCTGCTGAACTGACATCTGCTGGGCGCTTCCGAGGGAGGGTGTCTGACCCATGACACTCATACTACTTCCCTGGAGTTGCACGAAGTGTTCACCCTGAGCAGTTTCTATTTTCAACACTACCCCATTTTCCGTCCGATACATGGAGGGGGGGGAAGTCCAGGTTCCAGTCTGGAATCCATTGCTGGCTTGCTGTTGCTGTCCGGGTGATCCACTGGCGATCGTCACAAAAGTTTGCGACCCTTGGTTATCAAGATAAATTTTTTGACCGGTGCCTAGCTCGCATACATAAGGCATAATCGCCTCTTCCTACCATAAGAAACATCTAATGCTGATATTGTAAAATTATTTCCTCAACAAATCCTACTTCTTAATATTTATATTATAAATTCCTCAAAACTATACAGATTGCCGATTATACAGATATTTAACATTTCGCCACGCTCTCCATCCAGTATGTAAACTTATGTATCAAATTTACCTAACTATGTCATGAATATTTGATAAATCTACTATGGCGATCGCTCTCCATATATTTATCAATCTAATTAATCAACTTTCATTGAATACTAACAACCGATTACATCCAGAATAAATACTCAGCTATTAATCATCATGTTTCGTCACCCCTAACCCTCCCATATCCATGCTATAATTAGCAAAAATAGACTATACTATCAATACATGACTGGAGACAGCTATGGCTATAGCTCAGGAATTAGAACCGACTCAAATCACCCTAGACCAAGATATCGAGTTTCCTCCGGGAGATTTAGAAAGTCAGGAGTTGCCATTGGAAAGTTATTTACACCTACAACAAATCTTGTTACTGATTAAATGCCTAGACTGGTTATGGCGAGACCGAACCGATTATTTTGATGCGGGAAACTTGACGATTTACTATAGTCCTCATCAGAAAAAATCATCAGATTTTCGCGGACCAGATTTCTTTGTGGTGTTAGACACGGAAAGGCGATCGCGGAAAAGTTGGGTGGTGTGGGAAGAAGGGGGAAAATATCCTAATATCATTGTCGAGTTATTATCAAGTTCCACAGCTAAGACTGACCGCACGGAGAAAAAGAAAATCTATCAAGATATTTTCCGCACTCCCGAATATTTCTGGTTTGACCCAGAGAGTTTAGAATTTCAAGGATTTGCTTTAATTCAGGGAACTTATCAACCGATAACACCCAATAATCAGGGACATTTATGGAGTGAACAACTGCAACTATTCTTAGGAATAGAAAATCGTCAACTCCGCTTTTTTAGTCCTGATGGTGTTTTAGTGCCTACTCCCGAAGAATCAGCTACTAAATATCAAAATGAGTTAATCACTACTCAAAATCAATTAGAAATTGAACGACAACAAAAAGACCAACTAGCGGCTAAACTACGAGAGTTAGGAATTGACCCCGAACAGTTGTAAAAAATGGAGGTAAACATTATGA
>NZ_JARPLC010000026.1:45764-48122 GCF_032350395.1 Limnospira sp. PMC 289.06 | reverse complement strand
GATAATTGAGTTGGAACCTGAACCGATAATTGAGTTGGAACCTGAACCGATAATTGAGTCGGAACCTGAACCGATAATTGAGTCGGAACCCGAACCTGTAGCTGAGTCAGAAGGGGAAGAGCAAAAGAGTCAGAGTAAGATTTTCGGGATAGAAGCAGGGGAAATATCAGCGCCTGGTCGAAGTTTGTGGACTCTGAACCCAGAAGCGGATATCCGCACTTTAGGGGGACATTCTAACTCAGTGCGATCGGTTTCTTTCAGTGGAGATGGTAAAATGTTAGCGAGTGCGAGTGCTGACAAAACCATTAAACTTTGGAACCTCAGTAATGGAGAAGAGATCCGCACATTTGAGGGACATAAATCAGGAGTTAATGCAGTTGCTTTTAGTCCCGACGGTCAAATTATAGCCAGTGGTAGCCAAGATAAAACCATCAAACTTTGGGATATTAATACAGGAGAAGAAATCCAATCATTGGCGGGTCATAAAATGGCAGTTAATGCTATTACTTTTGCGCCGAATGGTGAAATTATCGCCAGTGGTGGTGGGGATAAAATCGTGAAATTATGGAACCGAGAAACTGGTTTAGAAACCCTAAATTTATCAGGACATAGACTAGCTATAACTGCTTTAGCAATCAGTCCGAATAGTGAAATTATCGCCAGTGGAAGTGGAGATAAAACCATTAAACTATGGCGGGTAACAACAGGGGAGGAAATCTTGACTATTGGGGGTGCAAAAACGGCGATTAATGCTCTGATGTTTAGTCCCGATGGTAAAATTTTAATTGCTGGGATTGATGATAAGACGGTGAAAGTGTGGCAATGGGAAACCGAGACAGAAATCCGCACAATTTCGGGTTATAATTGGCAAGTGGGAGCGATCGCCATTAGTCCTGATGGTCAAAATCTAGCCAGTGGTAGTGAAGACAATCAGATCAAAATTTGGTGTATCTAAGATTTACAAAATGTTAAAAAATTATCCCAATCCAGGGAATATCTACTAAAATAGAGTAGGGAGTCCCAGTATAATAGCGGGCAGATTTATGGCTGAACTAACCTTAGAGTGGGTAGAAGAGGGAAGGTTGAATAGCACCAGCATTCGAGCCAACCAACCCAGCAAACATCCGGGAGTTTTCCGTATAGGTAGAGATGGGAGTCGCTGTGATTTAGTGTGCGTAGATCAGACGGTATCTGGTTTACATATCGAAATTTTTTTTAGTCCAGAGAATCACCAATTTTATCTACGATCGCTGCGGGAAAGTAACCCGCCAATTGTAGATGGTAAATTGCTACCTGTGGGTGAGGAACCCCTAAATAATGGCAGTCATATTCAGTTAGGAAATATAGATTTTAAAGTCACAGCGATCGCCGCTGGAACCCAGCCAGTGTCGGGAGGGTTAGAACTACCGCCACCACCACCGGAACCGCCGCCACCGCCGCCAGTTTCTCCGGTTAAGAAAGCATTACCCTGGTTGGGTGGAATAGTATTAATGATCGGCTTAGGATGGGGCGGCTTTTGGGTGTATAAATGGCAGGCTGCTGCACCGATCAGAAATGCGATCGCGGAGGCGGAACAAGCACGAAAACAGGGAGAAAGTTATCATCAACAGGGTAATATGGTAGCATCCCAGGAGTCTTATGAGACTTGTAAAACGGCATTAACCATAGAACCGACAACTACCGGGATGACACCTGTATTAAAATCCGAGTTAACAAGACTGTTAAAAAGTTGTGAGGATGGTCATGCTGCGGTGTTAATGAAACAGGCGAATAGTTTAGCGGAAGCGGGTTCTTGGCGGGGTGCGATCGATATGGCTTTACAGGTTCCCGAAAATACTTCTTCCTACTCGGAAGCGCAAAATTTCTTTAAGCAAGCATCTCAACGGATGGAGGAATTAGCGCAGGAACAATATCGCCAAGGTAATTATCAGCAGGCGGTAAAAATTGCTGAAGCTATCCCCGAAACGAGTCCGAACGCCGCGAGAGTTAAGCAAGAACTTTCCCAATGGGAACAGGAGTGGAATCGGAATGAGAATCACCTAGAAAATGCGAGACAGTCGTTGAATAGAGAGGCTTGGAGGGAGGCGATCGCCGAAACCGAAAGGGTAGCATTATTGGGGGAATCACCGCGACAAGATAGCGAATATTGGAAACAAAAAGTGCAACCAATTATCGATCGCGCTAATGATCAGAAACGGGAGGAAGAAAGACGCATTGCGGAACAACAGCGCCAAGAAAGGCTGAATGCGGAAGCAGCAGAAGCGAGGAGACTAGCGGAAGCCGCCAAGCGAGAAGCAGAAGCCGCCAAGCGAGAAGCAGAAGCCGCCAAACAAGAAGCGCAACGACAAACCAATCAGC
>NZ_JARPLC010000026.1:32708-45755 GCF_032350395.1 Limnospira sp. PMC 289.06 | reverse complement strand
CACAGCCACAGCCACAGCCACAGCCACAGCCACAGCCACAGCCACAGCCACAGCCACAGCCGCAGCCGCAGCCACAGCCAGAACAAACCAATCAGCCACAGCCAGAACAAACCAATCAGCCACCCGCAACCACAGGAGATAAAGTTCCTCCATCTCCTCCACCAACACCATCAGCAATTCCTGAACAGGTAGAAGGTCCTCTGCTGTGGTAATAGGCTATATTAAAGTTAAGTTTTGGGGATTCGATTATGTCTTTAAAAACTGATAAAATCGCGACTAGAATACAGGAAATTCACAGATTTTTGGGGTTGAGAAGTGACCGAGACCCGGCTTATCTGGAAATTGCCAAAACCCTGGAACAGCTAGAGTCGGAGTTAAACAGCGGAAAACTGAGGGTTAAAATTGTTAGTAGTTCCCCGAAGATAGGCGAGGGTTTTTACAATCTATTAAGCGATCGCCCTAATTTGTTAGAATCCTATGAATGGGAAACTCAGGTAATCAGCCAAACCCAACCCCAGTTATCTCCAGAATTAATTATTGTTGATGGATTAAGCGGGTCAGAAATCCAGCGTTATCCTCTTTCGGAACATGAGATTATCCAAGTGGGTCGCCATCGTAGTTGTCGGGTAAAAATTGCCAATGAGTATCATTTGATTAGTAACAAACACGCGGAAATTAAACCCATTGTTAACGGTAATATTCGCGGCTGGGAAATTAACGATCTGAACAGTACCAATGGCAGTTTTATTAATAATGCACCCCTAGAAAATCATCATTTATTAAGTGCTAATGAATCGATTTTTTTGGGTTCTGCAATACCTATTACAGGCTGTATTTGTTTACATCTGCAAGCATCACAGCCAGTTAATCCATCAATGAACAATGGAGCCAGCGCCAAGGCGTTAACTGATGTGGATATACTATATATAATCATTGATGAGGAACAGCACATAGAGAGTCATAAATCGGCAATTCAGCAAGCAATTAAAAACCAAATAGAGCATATATTTATAATTTTAGATTATCAAAAATTTGGGGATATTTATAACAGTTTAAATGCCGAATATCCTGGAGTTGAGGTAATCGATTTATCAGGCAATTTGGCAGCAAATAATCCCGGAGATATTGAAGAAGAAGTTAAGCAGAAACTAGAGAAACATTATGATTTTTTAGAAAAACTGGCAGCCAATCAGGGGGAAAAATTATTATTAAAACGTTTCAGCCAAAATATTCTGGAAAAACTAGAGGCGATCGAACAGGTTTTAGAAGGAGAAATTGAGGCAATTAAACAGAATTGTCAACAAACGGAAGCACAGCTTAGTCTTTTACAGACTAATGATTTAAAAGATGATATGAAAAAGGCTTTAAAAAAAGCTGGAGATGAGAAAGACAAGTTTTTCCGAATGCTTAAAAATGACTTAAATCAATCAAAAAATAATTTATTAGATGAGTTTAGGAAAAGTAGTTTATTCTATAAAATCCAACAGTTTACTGATGATTTAAAATCCAGCGGAGTCCAGCGGAGCGCATATTTATATGTCCGACTACAAGCAGGAGATAATCCTAATGCTACGGGTCACTATCTGCACTTAAAAGCCATTCATGTTTGTCAAACAGAGTTGATAAAATGGTCTTCTGAAGAATGGCAAAGAATTGGTAATTTTTATGGCGGTGATGGTTTAAATGGGCTGCTAAAACGTATCTATGATATCCTGAACTTTGTGCCTAATTTATCATGGTCGGAATCCCTATTTCACCCCCCAGAAGATATAGATTTTAGAAGCATATTACAGGCTTCTGTGATTGAACCAACTTTTGAGAGTAGATATAAACAACCGAGTTTGTTCGGTTATTTATTTAAAAATCTGAAAGGTCAGGTAATATCTGGTGTGGGAACTATTATGCTGATGGGTAGTTTATTTATTCCAGCGGGTGGGGATGTCAAAGGTAGGATAGTGGCGATATTGTTACCTATTTTTATGGTGACTACGCTGATATCTTATCATCAAGATAAAACCGCGAAAATCCAAGATAATACTGAAAAACTCAAGAAAGATATGAATAGCTATTATCAATCTTTCATTAAAAATGTCAGCAATAATATTGTCCAAAATATGGGCTATGCTTTAGAACAGGAAGAAAGAAGAATTAGAGATGATTTAGAGGCGGTTAATGAGTGCTATAATGCTTATTTACTCAATCGCGAAAAACATCAATTAGAGTTGCGGATGCAAAAAGACCAATATCAATCGAGCCAACGTAATTTAGAAAAAGATTTGGCGGAAGTGCAAAAATTCAAGAGACTTTAGTTATTAGTCGGGGGAGATTTTCACACCTAAGCGAGTTAAGTCTAACGCATATCCCCCAGTGACTAAATAAACGGAATCAGCATGAGTCCCGACCAAGCGGACTAAACCCCCTAGGCGATCGCGAAAAAGGCGGCCCAAGGGATAAGGGGGAACCAACCCCCAACCGACCTCTTCAGCGACTAAAATCACAGGTCCAGTGACGGTTAATAAAACCTGTAATAACTCGGTAACCGCCTGTTCCCATTGTGATTCTTCCCAGTCCAATAAATTAGCCAACCAAGTCCCGAGAGAATCTACTAAAATACAATTATCCGCCGTGGCGACAGATGCTAAAGTAGTTGATAATGTGATAGGAACCTCTAAAGTTGTCCAATCGGAAGGGCGACGATCGCGATGTTTTTGAATGCGATCGCCCCATTCCGGATCGTGATCATCAAAACCAGATGTAGCTATATAAATCACCGACTTGCGGTAATTTCTAGCGTAATTTTCCGCCCAATTTTCCGCCCACTCACTCTTACCCGATCGCACCGGACCAGTTACTAAAATTAATCTTTCTGTATCAGTCATCCCAATTTTTTGCGAATTGTCAACAGTTACCAAAACCACAGGTCAGCCACCCATGTCTAAATGGAAACTAACAACCGAATTTACATTCGATAGCGCCCACTATATCAAAGATTACAACGGCCCCTGTGGTCGCCTCCATGGACACACCTATAAAGTGCGAGTAGAAGCCACATCAAACCAACTGCATTCCTCCGAATTTTGTCCCCACCCGGTGATGGTTGCCGACTTCCGCAGCCTGCGATGGGCCAAGAAAGATGTCAGCAAAGGCGGACTTGATCACGGTCTTCTCAATGAAATATTACCCCCAAACTACGAAACCACGGCCGAAATGATTGCCAAATTTATCTATGATGAAACCAAAAAGCGAGTCCCAGAGGGAGTACAGCTAAAAGTCATGGTTTCCGAAACAGCCAATTCCTGGGTTGAGTATGAAGACGAAACCTGATTTATCGAAAATTTTGGGTTTAAAACCCCGTCGTTCTACGACGGCTTTTCTTGGTTTTTAATGTAAGACTTCAGAACCTCTAATGGTGCGCCACCGATTGAAGATACAAAATAACTAGGCGACCATAAAGATTCTTTTCCGTAGGGTTTAGGGAATCTGGCTTGCCCATATCTACGACTGTCAACTCCTTTAAAAGCAAAAACTATGACAGAAATAGAGAGTTGAGGAGGGTATTCAACTAAGGTATGAATATGGTCTGACTCCCCATTAAATTCCAGCACTTGAAAATTCATTTTTTCAGCCACTTCTCTAAAAGACTTCAGGATTAACATCCGGCTCTCCACTGTCAAGATTTGGCGACGATACTTAGTCACACAGACCAAATGAATCTTTAAATCCGAAACAGACGCTCTTTTCGTCAAAGGCTTGACATCTACCAGACTCCTAGCTATAATTAATGCACGCCAATACAATTTGACAGTATGAAGCTAAGATATCGATATCGAATTTACCCAACAGACCAACAAAAGAGATTGATGTCTCAATTGTTCGGACGCTGTCGGGTAATATTTAACGATGCCTTAGCATATTGTCAATAACAATAGCGTGCGGGTAACAAAAAGCCTAAGTTAAAGGAACTTTCTCAAAGACTTACAGAACTCAAAAAAACCGAGGAGAAAATCTGGTTGGGAGAAGTTTCTTCTATTCCCTTACAACAGTCTTTAAGAGATTTAGAGCAGGCTTACTCTAACTTTTTAAAATCCTGTAAAGGACAAAGAAAAGGCAAGAAAGTTAAACCTCCCAAGTTTAAAAAGCGTAAATCTAAGCAATCCGCTAGATTTATGGATCATGGTTTTAAACACCTTAATTCCGATTACATTTACATCGCTAAAATTGGTGATATTAAAGTAGTCTGGAGTAGAGAGTTACCCACAAAACCTTCTAGTGCTACCTTAATCAAAGACAGTGCTGATAGGTATTTTGTCAGTTTTGTTGTTGAGTTTAATCCTCAACCCTTACCGGAAAACCAAAATTCTGTAGGAATTGATTTAGGAATCACTGATTTTGCCACATTAAGCAATGGTGAGAAAGTTAAATCTCCTAAGCCTTTAAAGAAACAACTAAAGCGTTTAAGAAGATTACAACGTAATTTATCAAGGAAACAGAAAGGCAGTCAAAGAAGGGAAGTTGCTAGAAAGAAATTAGCTAAACTTCACGCCAAGATTTCTGATACCAGAAACGATTTTCTTCAGAAATTGTCAACTCGGATTATTCGTGAAAACCAAACGATAGTCTTGGAAGATTTAAAGGTTTCAGGGATGATGAAAAACCGAAAACTATCCCGTGCTATTTCGGATTTGGGTTGGCGCAGTTTGAGAACAATGCTAGAAGTTAAATCTGTTATGTACGGGCGTGATTTTCGTGTCATTGATAGATGGATTCCCACTTATCAAACCGGTTCTGGCTGCGGTTTTCGCGGTGGTAAAAAAGAATTAAATATGAGAGAGTGGACTTGTTTAAATTGTGGCACATCTCACGATAGAGATGTTAACGCTGCGATTAATATTAAGGTCGCCGGAGGGCATTTGGAGACTTTAAACGGATGTGGAGAGAGGGTCAGACTTTCTGTAAAGAAAGCACATCTCAATGAAGCGTCAACCCGTCCAGCATTTCAACAATTGTCAATCTTTGATTTGTTGAAATAGATGGAAAGCCCCGTTAGCGCACGCCGGGGCGGATGTCAAAATAGGCAAAGACCTTGGTTTTATCACATGAAAGTTCAATTTAATATTATCCGGCAAACTGCTTCAAGCGCGCCACAGGTGCAAAGTTATCAGTTAGATGTTGATCCAGCTACTACGATTTTAGATAGTCTAAATCGGATCAAATGGGAACTTGACGGCACTTTAGCTTTTCGCAAAAACTGCCGAAATACCATCTGTGGTAGTTGTTCAATGAGGATTAATGGTCGCGCCGCCCTAGCTTGTAAAGAAAATGTGGCCAGTGAAGTCAAACGCCTACAAGACATTGCTGCTGCTAATTCCAGTTATACAGGCGGCGATGAGATTCCTGTATTAACCATTGCGCCCATGGGTAATATGCCTGTAATCAAAGACCTAGTGGTGGATATGACCCAATTCTGGGATAACCTGGAAGCGGTGGAACCCTACGTTAGCACACAGGCGCGTAAAATTCCTGAGCGGGAGTTTCTCCAGACTCCTGAAGAAAGGGAAAGTTTGAATCAGAATGGCAATTGTATCCTCTGTGGCGCTTGTTATTCTGAATGCAATGCGAAGGAGGTTAACCCGACTTTTGTCGGTCCTCACGCCCTGGCTAAGGCTCAGAGAATGGTTGCTGATTCTCGTGACGCACGCACTGAGGAACGTTTAGAACAGTATAACCAGGATATTCAGGGAGTTTGGGGCTGTACCCGTTGCTACAACTGCAATACGGTTTGTCCCATGGAGGTGGCTCCTATGGATCAAATTGGTAAGATTAAGCATGAAATACTAGAACGTAAGCAGCCGTCTGATAGTCGTCCTGTGCGCCACCGTAAGGTTATGGTTGAACTGGTGAAGCAGGGCGGATGGGTTGATGAGCGTAAATTTGGCTTAATGGTGGTGGGTAACTACTTACGAGATGTCCAGGGTATTCTCAGTATTGGTCCTTTGGGGGTTCGGATGCTTTTACGGGGTAAGTTTCCGTTTAGTTTTGAGCCTTCTGAGGGAACTAAAACAGTGCGATCGCTCATTGAGTCTGTCCAAAGTTTGGAGAAGGAAAAGCCTTAATTTCTCTGAACAATTAGCAGATTAAGTTAGCAGATTAAGCTACTAGGGTGGGTTGAGCAGTCTCGCATAACCCGCCCTGATGGTGTTTATAAATTCGCCGAAATCAACTATTTTCTGTGGCTTTAGCTAGACGGTTAGCTAAATCGATGATATCCTCTCGACGCGCGATCGCCTCTACCCACTCGGAAGGTATTTGTTCAAAGCCATAATAAATCCCCCCTAGACCTCCTGTAACCGCGCCAGTCGTATCGGTATCAGACCCTAAATTAACTGCTGTTAGGACAGCTTCAGCATAGGAAGAACTGTTTAATAGACACCACAGAGATGCTTCTAAGGTATGAACTACATAACCATCAGAGGCGATCGCCTTTTCTGGTAAACTTTCAATTTCACCAGTCCACACTCGTTCAAACTCCGATAATTCCGACTTAAAGGGTGGTTTAGTATAAATAGCTTCAACCGCTTTCAGTCCCTCAATATAGGCGGTTTTGATATCCAGACCCTGTAATAAACCCACAGCAATACTAATGTAAATACCACAAGCAATTTGCGATCGCAGATGACCATGGGTAAGCCGAGAACAGTCGTGAACCCGTTTAATTAATTCCGCAAATTCCAGGGACTTATAACAATAAGCTAAAGGTAAAATTCGCATTAATGACCCATTACCATTATCACGAATATCTGTTCCTCCGGCTGCTATAGGTTCCACCCCTTCACGCAATCTACTAATCGCCCTGCGAGTAGCCCCACCTATATCAAACGCATTACCATAAGGTGTCCAGTAACCCTCATAAATCCACTTACAAAAAGCCTTAGCTATCTCATGCAAATTATAGCCATTACAGAGACTTTCAGCCAAACAAAAAGTCAGAGAACTATCATCAGACCAAGTTCCTGGGGGTTGATTGTAAGTACCATAGCCGACCATAGTTGTGATCGGGTTGTCTTGACAATCACTGCGGCTATAAAATTCTACCGGAACTCCCAGAGCATCGCCTACACAGACTCCCATTAAACCAGACAAAACCGGAGAATATTGCATCATTTTACCTCGGTTGACTTGCTAAATTTTTGCCTCAAATTTGCCAATTCTTCGGAAATTTCAAGGGTCGGGAAAATCGGATTATCAAACCTACGACATTCTGGGGGAAGACTGGCGACCGAGGCGGCGGTGCGTTCAGCAATGGCGGCTAAAGGCTCTGGCTGATTGACCAGTTTTCCGTCTTTCATGACTAACTGCAATAAGCCGATAGATGATGGATTAATACTCTCACCTTCATCGATTAAACAGAGGCGATCGCCTTTCATTTTACCCCCTTCCATGAGTCGATAAATTTGCTTACGTCCCGGATAAGTCACCTTACTACTAGACTCTTTCATCACCGGAATACCATCAATTTCTACCAGCTTATAAACCCCATTAACCGGAGTTCCACTCACCAGTTTAGTCCCAATTCCGTAGCCATTAATAGGAGCCTCAGCCCCTTTTAAACGAGCAATTTCTACCTCGTCAATATCCCCACTAGCAAAAATTGCCACCTCCGGTAATAGCGATCGCACTTGCTTAGATAATTCTACCATATCTCCTGAGTCTAATCTTACCCCCTGCACCTTAATTTTACCAGCTTTGACCTGTTCAGCTAACCGTTGTGCTGCTTTCAGCGTGTCATAGGTATCAATTAACAAAGGTGCGCCGGGGAAATAATGGTGAAAAGCCTCAAAAGCCGCATCTTCATTTTCATCAATAGCAGCGATCGCCATTACCAAAGCATGAGCCATTGTCCCCCTTGGTTTTCTGCCTAATTTCAAAGCTGCCAACACATTAGAAGTACCATCAAAACCCGCCCCCAAAGCTGCTCGCGCCGCCCACAAAGATGCTTGGGGACTAAAAGCCCGACGAGTTCCAAATTCTAATAATTTGGCATCAGGTCCCGCTGCATCGCGCATTCTCGCTGCTTTCGTAGCAATTAAAGTTTGATAATTTATAGTATTTAACAAGTAGGTTTCTACAATTTGAGCTTGCCATAAAGGTGCTTCAATTCGCAAGATTGGTTCATTCGCAAATACCGCCGTACCTTCCGGTACAGCCCACACATTACCGCTAAATGTTCCTTCTGCTAACACCGACCAAAAGCGATGATTAACATTCCTGAAAATCCCCAAAGATTTCAGTTGTTCAATTTGAGATGAGTTAAATTTGAGGTTTTCTAAATAGTCTAATGCTTGGGTTAAACCCATAGCTATTAAGTAACCAAAGTTATCCGGTAACTTTCTGGTGAATAGTTCAAAACTGGCGGGTTTATCCTCAATTCCTTCCCCCACATAACAGGCTGTCATTGTTAATTGATACAGGTCTGTTAGTAAGCTATACTCATCAGGACTTAAAGACATAGCACGGTCTTCTGATGCAAAGTCCATGGGTTAGATACCTTGATATATATACTGTCTTTTCTAATTATATAGGAATTGGCGATGTACATCTAAACTACCCTCGCCCTATTTGAGACAGGGGTTGGGGTGAAGTGAGGGCGACAGATATCATGTAGGGGCGCGCCTCCGCTGTTAATTAGATATAACACCCAGAAGATTAATAAACCTAATAAACCCCCCCTGTGCGGTGAGGGAAATGTACGGTGCATATAATAAATCCCAGAACCCCCCCAAAGATTAACCATTAATTAAGATTTGGTTAATTTTGGCTAAATTCCTGGTCAGAGCATTAAACCATGATAGAGTAATAAATATAAACTAGCATCTACAGAAGGTTAACCGCTAACTATCACACAATGAGTTAGGTTGAAAAAATTAATCATGGACGCTTGTATTGAAGATTGCACCCCTCCGTCTGCATCGGTATTTTCACATACACATTTGCGCTTAGAGTCTACCCTACAAGAATTGTCTCTGTATGACTTTCAAGTAGATCTAGATCAAGCGGGAATGGTATTGGCTAAAATGTTTGAAACTAACCCCACCCTACCCGGAGTTATTTTAAACCATGATTGCCAGTTTATTGGTATGATTTCCCGGCGGCGTTTTTTGGAGTATCTCAGTCGTCCTTATGGTCGGGAACTGTTTTTACCTAGGTCTATTCGAGCCCTCTATAAATTTTCTCAGGTGGACTTATTAATCCTTCCCGGAAATACTCTGATAGTTGATGCAGCACGCCTGGCTATTATGCGATCGCCTGAACAAATTTATGAACCCATTATTGTGCAAATTTCCGACAGTGATTATCGCCTGTTAGATACCCAACAGCTCTTAATTGTTCATTCTTATATTCATCAACTAGCTACTGAATTATTACAAGCACAAACCCAGGCGCAATTAAGGCAAACTGAAAAGTTAGCGAGTCTAGGTAAAATGGTGGCGGGAGTAGCTCACGAAATCCGTAATCCTGTAGGCTGCATTGTCGGCAATACTCACTGTTTAACTCAGTATTATGAAGATATAATGCAGTTAATTAACGCCTATGAACAGGAATTAATTACTCCCCGATCAACTATTGAACAGTTAAAAGAAGATATTGATTGGGAATTCCTCAAAACTGATGGCTTGGAAATGCTCAAAAGCATTCAAGTTTCGGCGGAACAGTTGAACCACCTAGTCAACAGTTTACGCACCTTTTCCCACATGGATAATAGACAGAGGCGGGAAATGGATATTCATGAATGTTTAGATAGTACCCTAATCATCTTAAAAAACCGCCTAAAAGTCGGGATTGAGGTCATTAAAAATTATGGGAATTTACCTAAATTTTCGGGTTATTCTGGGCTGCTCAGTCAGGTATTTATGAATCTTTTGGCTAATGCCATAGATGCTTTAGAAGAGACAGCTAATCATCACCCAAATGCTGCCAAAATCTGGATTTCTACCCATGTAGCTGATAGTTGTCCTTCCCAATTGCGATCGCTGATAATTCCCCCCCCAAATTACCTAGAATATTCCCAAAATACCCAAGCATCAGAAGCCGCCCCAACCCCACAGACCCAATATATTGTCATTCGGATTACCGACAATGGCCCCGGTATCCCCAAGGAAATCCAAAACCGCATTTTTGATAACTTTTTCACTACCAAGTCTGCCGAAAAAGGCACAGGTTTAGGACTCGCAATTAGTCATGAAATTATTTACGAGAAACATAGTGGTTGTTTGCATCTCCTTTCCACCAACGGAGTCGGCACCGAATTTGAGATAGTCTTGCCTTTGATTTAGGAGATTATTTCTAGGAGTATGATATAATCAGACTAAGCCGGTCTTCCCACCCACATACATCGGCGGTAAAGACTAGGCAAATTCCCCTAATAGCCTGATTAACCGGACTGGTGGTTGATTTTCACACAACCGGGAAAACTTAACTTAAAATAGCAGTATGGCAAATTAATCAGCCGATAGATAGGAAGCGGTCAATATGCGAAGACGAGAACTTTTAACTTTTGGCGCTCAACTGTGCGCCGCCACGATCGCCACATTAGGAAGCCACGGTTGGATCGCCAGAAGTGTCGCCACCACCCCTAACCCCAAAAGGTTAATCGTGCTATTTTTGCGCGGAGGAATTGACGGATTAAACGTAGTTGTCCCCTATGGTGACAGCGACTATTATCAGGCTAGACCAGCGATCGCCATTCCCCGACCCCAACAGGAAGGGGGCGCAATTCAGCTAGACCAAAACTTCGGCTTACACCCCAGCCTAAACTCCCTGCTTCCGCTATGGAACCAAGGAAGTTTAGCTTTTGTTCACGCCTGCGGTTCTCCTGACCCCACCCGGTCTCACTTTGAGGCTCAACACTATATGGAAGTCGGAACACCAGGAAATAAAAGAACCCCCGACGGTTGGATGAACCGCCTACTGGGCTTGTTACCAGGACAAAACCCCGTAGATGCGGTTAGTGTCGGTCAGTCGATATCTGCCATTCTATCAGGTTCTCAGCCAGTTAGCAATATCTCCCTAGGTCGCAATGCCTCCCGCCAAATGCCCATAGATCGCGATCAGGTGCGAGCCACCTTTGACCGACTATATGCCAATAATGACCCCCTCAGCGTCGCTTATCAGGAAGGTAGAAGCGCCCGCGATCAACTGATTAGGGAATTAGAGGCGGAAATGGTCGCCGCTAATAATGGTGCGCCTCTACCGGCTGGTTTAGCTGGGAATGCTCAACAATTAGCCACTTTGGTAGTGCGTGACCCACAGATTAGATTAGCATTTCTCGATGTTGGGGGATGGGATACCCATGTTAACCAGGGTTCAAGTCGGGGGTTAATGGCCAACCGTCTGGAAAGGTTAGGGGAGGGCTTGGTGGCGCTAGTGGATAGGCTTGGTTCGGTTTATAGCAATACCACTATTGTGGTGATGTCAGAATTTGGTCGCACAGTGCGCGAAAATGGCAATGGTGGCACTGATCACGGACGTGGTAATGTTTTATGGGTTTTGGGTGGTTCCGTGCGTGGTGGTCGCGTTTATGGGCGCTGGCCAGGTTTGTCTGACTCGGAGTTATACGAGGGACGGGATCTGGCTGTGACGACGGATTTTCGAGATGTGATTAGCCCGATTTTAACTTCTCAGTTTGGGTTAAGCGCTTCTCACCTGGAGCAGGTATTTCCCGGATACCGCCCCACTGGTAACTTTTCTGAGATTGTTTAATTGATGGAGGTTGTCCGGTGTGGGTTGTTCCCGGTCAACTAACTTATTAACTATCAATCATCAATTGATTAATTGGGCATAATATCTCATGGGATTAACAGAAGAAAATCATGATCAAATTAAACGAGTTGCCATTGTGGGTGGCACTCATGGCAATGAATGGACGGGAATTTATTTGATTAAGAAATTTGAGCGATCGCCTGAATTATTGCGGCGTTCTAATTTTGAGACTTTCACACTATTAGCTAATCCCCGCGCCTGGGAAATTAACCGCCGCTATGTTGATCGTGATTTAAACCGCTCTTTTGGGCGGCAAGATTTAGAAAACACCAATTCTGATATTTATGAAATTCAGCGATCGCAATGGATAGCCAGCCAGTGGGGACCCCAAAGCCCATCTCCTATTGATACCATCATTGATTTACACAGCAGCACCGCCCACATGGGATTAACCTTAATTTGGGTGAAAAATAATGCTTTTAATCGCCAAATTAGCGCCTATTTAAAAGGCATTTTTCCCGAAATAAATATCTACAGTTGGATAGAATCTGAATCCCAACCGGAAAACCCCTCCCTGAAATCTTTGTGTAATTACGGATTTTCCATCGAAGTCGGACCCATTGCGCCAGGGATGTTAGATGCGGCATTATTCCTGAAAGCGGAAAAGGTTATTTATGCTCTTTTAGACTACATAGAAAAGTATAATCGCGGGGAAATTATGGAGAGCGATCGCACTCTGACCATATACCAGTATATCAAACAGATAGACTATCCCCGCACGGCGACGGGGGAACTCGCCGCCATGATTCACCCACAACTACAGGGGAGGGATTATCAACAGCTAAACCCCGGCGATCCGATGTTTTTACAGTTTGACGGAACCACGATTTATTATCAGGGAGAAAGCCCCGTCTGGCCGATTTTTATCAATGAGGCAGCCTACTACGAAAAAGCGATCGCCATGATTTTCACCGAACCCCAAACCATCGAAATCTACGAATAATTGATAATTGTAGGGGCGCGCCTCCGCCGTCAATAATCCATCCCCACCCGGGTTTTGGTAAACCCGCCCCACCGTCGATAATTAATTGTAGGGGCGCGCCTCCGCCGTCAATAATCCATCCCCACCCGGGTTTTAATAAACCCGCCCCACCGCCGTCAATAATCCATCCCCACCCGGGTTTTGGTAAACCCGCCCCACCGCCGATAATTAATTGTAGGGGCGGGTTCTGCGGTCAATCATCCATCCCCACCCGGGTTTGAATAAACCCGCCCCACCGCCGATAATTA
>NZ_JARPLC010000026.1:26705-32699 GCF_032350395.1 Limnospira sp. PMC 289.06 | reverse complement strand
TCAATCATCCATCCCCACCCGGGTTTGAATAAACCCGCCCCACCGCCGATAATTAGCCCATAATTAATTGTAGGGGCGCGCCTCCGCCGTCAATCATCCATCCCCACCCGGGTTTTAATAAACCCGCCCCACCGCCGTCAATCATCCATCCCCACCCGGGTTTTGGTAAACCCGCCCCACCGCCCATAATTAATTGTAGGCGTGGTGCGTCAGATGAATAAAATTTGCCGTTCACCCGATAGGTTATCCTTCTGACGCACCCTACGAGTCACGGGGAGCAGTTAATACATCCCAAGCTGCTTGAGCCGCTTTCCAGATGCGATTACTCCACTCATTCATCTCCTCAAGCACTCCTTTCCAGTTTTTCTCAGCTTCCGATTCAATGGTTTTCACCGACATTTCCATCTGTTCTTTGGTGACACCTTGGAAGCGCTCCAGAGTAGTCCTAGCATTACGCACAGAGCGAATATAAGCCTCCCTGGAGAAATCCCCCGCCGCCTGCATTTCCGAGATAGCCAGCCGTCGGATAGCATCCATTAGTTCCTGGGTTTCCTTTTGGACTTCATCGAGACTGGGCGGACTGGGGGTAGTGTCATCTTGGGGAACTAGGCTGCTGTCTTGATTTTGTTCCACAATAGCCGAGTCCTTGGGTGAATTTTCTTCAGTCATAGTTGATTTCTCCCGATTGATATAGTGATATGTTATCGCGCCGGACCAATTAATCGGGGTCGATCCTCATCAGGGGTTGTCCGTATTCAACAGGTGCGCCATTGGTTACCAAAATTTCCATAATTTGACCAGAAACCTCCGCCTCGATTTCATTCATCAGCTTCATGGCTTCGATAATACAGACAGTTTGACCGCTAGTGATCCGATCGCCATTATCCACAAATGGAGGCTCATCAGGAGCCGGAGAACGGTAAAAAGTTCCCACCATGGGCGATGTTACCTCTACCCATTTAGCGTCAACCGGACTAGGAACCTTTCCTGTGGCGGCAGTAGTCTGGGTGCTGCTGGCCGTTGATTCTGATAAGCGATCGCCAGCAGAAACCGTCCCTGGAGGCGACACCAACTCCGCACTAGGAAACCCACCACTGAGGGCGACATCAACAGAAGATAGCGGGCGATCGATAGAACTGCCACCTTTGCGTACCATCAACTCAAAATCACTACTTTTGAGCGTCAGTTCCGAAATATTAGTTTTATCGATGTCAGCCAGCAGTTCTCGAAGCTGGTTGAGATCTAGTTGCACAGTTGGTATATCTCCCTAAAAACAATATGGTTTAAAATTACGGGCGATCGCCCACATCATCTTACCCAGCAATTGGGTTAACACTGGAAATATTAATCGCGACCCTGATAACTATCGTTGCGGGTATCAATGCGAATGCGCTCACCCACAGAAATAAACAGAGGAACCATCACAGTTGCGCCTGTTTGTAGGGTAGCTGGTTTCGTTCCACCCGTCGCGGTATCGCCTTTAACTCCCGGATCTGTTTCCGTCACTTCTAGGCTGACGGAGTTGGGAAGTTCCACCTCTAGGACTTGGTCATTCCAGTAGAGTACATTAACCTCCATACCTTCGATCAGGTATTTAACCCCATTACCAATCTGATCAGGAGTTAGGTGGGCTTCCTCGAAGGTGTCCATGTCCATGAACACATAATCATCACCATCTTTATAGGTGTGTTGCATGGTCTTTTTCTCCAGGTTAGCCTGGGGAACCGTCTCCCCAGCCCGGAATGTCCGTTCCATGACGTTACCCGTCTGTGCGTTTTTTAGTTTGGTACGGACAAAGGCGGAACCCTTTCCTGGCTTAACGTGGAGGAATTCTACCACCCGCCACACAGTTCCGTCTAATTCAATACTGACACCTGTGCGAAAATCGTTACTCGAAATCATGGGAGCATCTTCACCTGGGCTGAACAATCGGGATTTATTTTACCCTAATCGGTACTTATCGATGGGATTCGGTGAGAGTTCTTAACAATTCTGCTAAAATCGGAAAAATTTTCCCCAAGTCCTGAAAACTCCCCACTACCATGCCAGATTTTGTCCTTGATGTCAAAAGCCTACAGGTTCAGTTTAAATCTGACCAGAGAACCACAAGCGCCGTCGATCAGATCTCCTTTCAGGTCAAACCCGGACAGACCCTAGGAATTGTCGGGGAGTCCGGGTCAGGAAAATCTGTCACGTCTTTAGCAATTATGGGGTTGCTGTCCCCGGCTACATCTCAAGTGGGGGGAGAAATCTGGTTTTGGCCAGGAAACCCCAAGGCGGATGAAGCTGAAGCTAATAGCAAAGATTATAGCACAGCAGCGATAGATTTACTACAACTACCAGAATCGCAAAAGCAGCAATTTCGCGGCGGTGAAATCTCTATGATATTTCAGGAACCGATGAGTTCCCTTAACCCGGTTTATACGATTGGTTTTCAATTGATTGAAGCTATCCGCCAGCATCAGGATATTACCCCCCGCGAAGGATTATGGAAGGCGGCGAGTTTATTGCAGGAAGTGAAGCTATTACCTAGTGATGAGCAAATCCTTGAGCAACTACAGTTAGAAACTCCTCCGAATGATGATATTAATAAACCGCCCTCACAGCGGGAATGGCAAACTCGGGTAAATGACCAAAAACGAGCATTTCTCGATCGCTATCCTCACGAACTCTCTGGGGGTCAACTGCAACGGGTCATGATTGCGATGGCTATTTCCTGCAATCCGACATTATTGATTGCTGATGAACCGACGACGGCTTTAGATGTAACAGTACAAGCGACTATTTTAGACCTGCTGCGAGAATTGCGCGATCGCCGAGGAATGTCGATGATTTTCATTACCCACGATTTCGGAGTTATCGCGGAAATTGCCGATACAGTAGCGGTCATGTATCAGGGTAAAATCGTCGAATTAAACCAGATTAATCAACTGTTCACTAACCCCCAACATCCCTACACCAAGGGATTGCTGGCTTGTCGTCCCACCTTACAAACCCGACGGGGGGCAAAACTTCCCACCATTGCGGATTTTATGGAAGTTGTCACTACGGAAACTGGCACAGAAATTAGGGTGATTGACCATCAAGAAAACATCCCCGATGATACCCTAGAGACGGTCGCCAAGGTTCCAGAAAACCCGGATGATTCCCCGTTGTTATCGGTGGAAAATTTGCGAGTAGCATTCAAAATTCCTGGGGTTTTAGGAGGTACTCAAAGGCTATTTATGGCAGTTAATGATGTATCTTTTGATGTATTCCCGGGAGAAACATTAGGATTAGTGGGAGAGTCTGGCTGCGGTAAAAGTACGCTATCTAGGGCGATTTTACAACTGATTCTCCCCTATAGCGGTCGGGTGATTTTTGCGGGGGAAGATATTACGAATTATCAGCCTTCGGGTTCTTGGATGAATCGTTTAAAAGACTATCGCCAGCACCGGGAATTTCAGCAAAAAATGAAGTGGGTGCGGCGGGAGATGCAAATTGTGTTCCAAGACCCGTTTAGTTCCCTTGACCCCCGTTTAACCATTGGGGATGCGGTGATGGAACCTCTGTTAATTCACTCAGTAGGTAACTATAAACACAGACGCGATCGCACTGCTTATTTATTAGAAAGAGTCGGACTTAACCCGGACTTTATGAGACGCTATCCCCACGAATTTTCGGGAGGACAAAGACAACGGATTTGTATTGCTAGGTCTCTGGCTTTAAACCCGAAATTTATCATCTGTGACGAGTCGGTGTCAGCTTTGGATGTTTCTGTACAAGCCCAGGTGTTAAACCTGCTGAAGGAGCTACAAAGGGAGTTTGAGCTAACATATATCTTTATCTCCCATGATTTGAGTGTGGTTAAATTCATGAGCGATCGCATCATAGTCATGAACCAAGGCAAAATCGAGGAAATCGGCGACTCAGAGGAGATTTATCGCTATCCTCAACAGGAATATACCCGCCGACTAATCGCCTCAATTCCCACGGGAGATATCCAACGAATTGCCAGTTAATTATAATAGGTTGAACCCAGAACTTTAGTCATCAATGAAACTCATACTTTATAGTAAACCTGGCTGTCATTTGTGCGAAAACCTCCAGGAGAAACTCGAAGAAATTCAA
Organism: Limnospira sp. PMC 289.06; assembly: GCF_032350395.1. Lineage (NCBI taxonomy): Bacteria > Bacillati > Cyanobacteriota > Cyanophyceae > Oscillatoriales > Sirenicapillariaceae > Limnospira > Limnospira sp. PMC 289.06. The sequence continues at coordinate 28,589 of NZ_JARPLC010000026.1, read as the reverse complement.
GCAGATAGCAATAGTCCCTGTCAGTTTGACCTGGAAATTCGGGACATCACCACCCGACCAGACTGGTATGAAATCTATCAATATGAAGTCCCAGTCCTGTATAAATGTGGCGATCGCAGCCTGACCGAAGAACCCATCCCCAGACCATCTCCCCGTATTTCCGCCTACCAGTTGGAACAAATCCTACAAAAATATTGCTAAAACATTTAGATTAACAACAATCATTAAATTGTGAGGAGTTTGACCCGTGAAACTCAAAGATTTACTCAACCCCAACTTATTACCCCCAGAGTATCACCCCGCCTTAGACATGGAAATCACAGGCTTGGCGACTAACTCCCACGCCTGTAAGCCGGGGGATCTGTTTTTAGGAATGCCGGGAACAAGAGTTGATGGGGGGGATTTTTGGCCAAGTGCGATCGCCTCCGGTGCCGTAGCTGCCATAGTTTCCCAGTCCGCCGCCAGCAACACCCCACCAGAGACAGACTCTGATACCATTCCCTGTGTCATTCCCGCCGCCGACATGACCAAAGCCTGCGCTGAGATAGCCACAGCATTTTATAACCATCCCGCCCAAACCCTTAAATTAGTAGGGGTGACCGGAACTAATGGCAAAACCACCACCACCCACCTGATCGAATTTCTCCTAACCAACGTTGACAAACCTACAGCGTTACTGGGAACCCTTTACACCCGTTGGCCGGGGTTTCAAGAAGTCGCGGTTCATACTACCCCCTTTGCGGTGGAACTTCAACACCAATTAGCTGACGCAGTAGGCGCAGGCTGCCAGTTTGGGGTGATGGAAGTTAGTTCCCATGCCTTACACCAGGGCCGGGTTTTGGGCTGTCCGTTTCAGGTGGCAGTATTTACTAATTTGACTCAGGACCACCTAGACTATCATCCCACCATGGATGATTACTTTGAGGCGAAAGCCTTGCTATTTAGTGATGATTATCTCCAGGGTAAGGCGATTATTAATGCTGATGATGACTATGGTAAAAAGTTGATGGCACGGTTGGGGGGCGATCGCGTTTGGAGTTATAGCGTCAGTGACCCTAGCGCCGATATATGGGCAGATAGCCTCGTTTATCAACCCACAGGTATTCAGGGAGTTCTCCATACCCCCATGGGCTCGGCTTCCTTTTCCCTACCCTTAGTCGGTCAATATAACCTCTCTAACCTGTTGGCAGCCTTGGGGGCGGGTTTAGCTCTCGGTTTGGATTTGTCGGCTATGGTGGACTGTCTACCAGCCTTTGGCGGCGTTCCTGGTCGCATGGAAAGGGTGCAGATTTCCCCAGAGCAGAATATTACGGTGATTGTTGATTATGCCCATACTCCTGATAGTTTGGAAAATTTACTGAAAGCCTCCCGTCCGTTTATTCCGGGTCGGATGATTTGTGTGTTTGGCTGTGGGGGCGATCGCGATCGCACTAAACGCCCGAAAATGGGTAAGATTGCGGCGGATTTATCCGATTTAGCGGTAGTCACATCCGATAATCCCCGCACCGAAGATCCTGACCGCATTTTGCAGGATGTTCTCGCCGGAATCCCTGATCATGTTAAACCTATAGTAATTGGCGATCGGGCTAAAGCTATTCGCACCGCTATCGACGAGGCTCAACCCGGCGATGGTGTCTTAATTGCTGGGAAAGGTCACGAAGATTATCAAATTCTGGGCACGGAAAAAGTCCATTTTGATGACCGCGAACAAGCGCGAGATGCCTTAAAAAATAAGTATTCTTAACTTGACTTCTGGTGCGTCAGTCTTTCGCCCTCATCTGTTCATGATTATTCAGGAGTTATGACGCACCCTACAAATTTCTGGTGCGTCAGTCTTTCCCCCTCATCTGTTCATGATTATTCAGGATTTCTGACACACCCTAC
>NZ_JARPLC010000026.1:0-26696 GCF_032350395.1 Limnospira sp. PMC 289.06 | reverse complement strand
CTACAAATTTCTGGTGCCTCAGTCTTTCCCCCTCATCTGTTCATGATTATTCAGGGGTTATGACGCACCCTACAAATTTCTGGTGCGTCAGTCTTTCCCCCTCATCTGTTCATGATTATTCAGGAGTTCTGACGCACCCTACCCAACGACATAATCACAATCACCTTTAATAAAATACTGTTGCTATTAAAAACCTAACTTCTCAATCTGTTGTCTGGCATAATTTTCCGGTTCACTGGGGTCGAAAGTATCAAATTTTAATGATTCAAATCGGAGGGTGATAGTAGGGGGTTGCTGACCTAATTGTTTTGCCATTTGGCGTGCGAGTCCGGTTAGAAAAATATCGGCGGCGATCGCCTCATGATTAAGGCTTCCCATGGGAACATATCCCCAACGCTCAAATTGTGACGTAATCCAGTAGGAAAAACTTTTCCAAGGGTAAGGGTCAAAATCAATGCGATCGGGAATATTGAGAGATTCACCTAAGCGGTTGACAAACTGTCCGGTCATCACCTGTCGCAGAGTATCTTCTGGCGCATCCAGATATTGTAACTGTGCTAGTCGCCGCGCTACATCTATACGATTCTGGCTTTGGCTCGCATAATAGGAACCCTCAATAATCGCTTTATTTATAGCCCGAAATGTATTAGGATGACGCTCGATCCATTCCTGAGAAGTAGTGAAAGAACAGCAGGGATGACCCGGCCACAAGTCCCTAGTTAAAATATGAATAAAACCCAGACCTTGATTAACTGCCATTTGGTTAAAAGGTTCAGGAGCCACCATAGCATCAATTTCCCCACTTCTTAACCTGTTCACCATATTGGGCGGCGGTGTAACCACTAATTCGACATCCCGATCTGGGTGAACTTTGCTATTAGCTAGATAATACCTGAGTAGAAGATTGTGCATTGAGTGAGTGAAAGGAATAGCAATCCTAAATCCTTTCAAATCTTCGGCGGTTTTGACTTTTTCTCGATGTTTGATGGCTACTGTAATCGCACTACCATTGATGTTTTCAATACTAGCAAGTCTGATGGGAAATCGACGAGACTCTAACCCTAAACTAATGGCGATCGGCATCGGGGATAGCATATGATAAGCGTCAAGTTCTCCTGAGATCGCACTTTCTCGGATTTGCTCCCAGTTATTCATTTTCACAAGTTCTACATCTAAACCATATTTTTCATAGAGGTTTAAAGATTCACAAATCAGAATAGGCGTAGCACAGGCGATCGGCAAAAAACCAATTCTTAGCTGAGTTTTTTCTAGGATAACACCCGATAAATTCCCTTGAGAGTTGGGGTCGGGAGATGCCGCACAATTGCTCAGAATTCCTAAAGCCGATGTACCTGCTAATCCTAACAAAAACTGTCGCCGTCTTATCGAGTGTTTAGACAACATTCGGGGATGATTTAACCCCTTAGTTACCGCGTAGCTGAGATTTACCGATAAATCCCCACTGTCCGAATTACCATCATGAAATCGACCACATTTATAGCATATTTGTGGGATTTTGTCAACTGATTTACTGGATTTATTCGTAGTTTTCATGATGGATTTACCCTAAATTTTACCGTAAATTAATGAGAGATTCATTGAGTCGTTGAGTATTGGCTCTTAACAAGGCAATACTGTCCGCATTTTGGCGAGCCACCTGATTAAGACTATTCATCGCTTCGCTGACCTGCTGTAGAGCCAGTAATTGCTGTTCTGCGGTTCTCGCAATAGTTTGATTGTTGAGATAAACCTGATGAAATGCTTGAGATACACCCGCAAAAGAACTCGACATATTGTGAGCAGATTTCACACTTTCACTAACGCTTAATTTGCCTGATTCTGTGACTTTTACCGTAGTGTTAATGGCATTTTGAATATCCAAAACCAGAGTATTAATTTCTGCCGCTGACTGTTTACTGCGATCGGCTAATTTACGGATTTCTAACGCCACCACCCCAAAACCCAACCCCTGTTGTCCCGCGCGCACCGCTTCCACAGAAGCATTTAAGGCTAGTAAATTGGTTTGATAAGCTAGGTTACTAACTGACCGAGCAATATTGTTAATTTGCAGGGATTTCTCACTTAATTCGAGGCTACGATTAGCGATCGCTTCCACTGTTTGACGCAGCAGTTCCATTCTATCTAAAGTTTGTTGAACTGCGTCACTGCCTTTTTCCGACAAACCCAAAGCGCGATGAGCTTCATCAGTGGCAATTTTCGCCTGTTCTGTAGAATTCTGTACTGCCGCATTTAACTCATCAATGGTCGTAGTAGTTTGATTAACTGAAGTCGCCTGAACTCCTAAGCTGCGTTCCTGTTCTTCTAAGGCGCTAGTAATTTCTAAGGAAGAGTTAGAAATTTGCGCCGTTTCTCGGTCAATAGTAGCCGAAATTCCCAAGCCAATACTCAGGACAACTACCGCACAAATGGCTGTACTGCCAAATATTAAAATTGTCAGCCACCTTAACAGGTTAATTTGCCGATTTTGTTGGTTATTAAGTTGCTGTCGCTTGGTCGCTTCAAAACCTCTCACCAATTGTTCTAACTGGTCTGTAATGGCTTGACCTTCCGCTTTTTGTAAGACCTCAGTCACTTTTTCTGGTCTCCCTAATTGCACGTAGGAAATCAAGCGGCGATCGAACTCATTAACCTGATCACCAATAGCAATGATCCGATCTAATGTTTGGCGCTGTTCCGTTTCTTGAATTCTGCTACGCAAATTTTCCGATTGTTCATAAAAGAGGGTATCCCATTCTTCGTACTCCTCCAATTCTCTGGAGTCCCTACCTAAAATATACCCCCTAGCCGCCCGCTGCATTGCTACAATACTAAATGCTAGATTATTAACCTCTTCAATTTCCCCATAAATTTGATCCACATTTTTAACTTGTTGTTGCACCGGCTGAACACCGATAAAATAGACCAAGCCAGCAACTATTAAAAATAGGATTAACGGAATCAGATAACCTTTAAAAATTCTTTGGCGCAGGCTACCTTGTTGGAAAGAAAATAGACTCCAAATGCCTTTCAGCATGACTTAATTACCCCATTAATAAATAGATGAAATGCTTGGGGAGGATTTCCGATGCCTTACTTTCAGTTTCTGAATTACAGCTAACCGTAATTCAATAGATTTTTACCTAACTAGGTTTAGTTGGTTTCAGTAGTAGTGATGCGACTAAAGCCGCCGTCCCTCCTATTAGTCCTAAAATTAACCAAACACCGAGGCGACGACCTTTTTGAAAGGCGATCGCCGCTGCTACCCCTCCAATCAAACAGTGGCCACTCAGCAACAAATAAAGATTGGGGTCAATGGGAAAATCTGACATAGAACTTGTTAATTACAAAGCAACCAGGGGGATTTCGATTAAACTGGTCGCCATTATATAACACCTGTTGATATTTGGTGGATATATCTTAATAAATCTAGGCTGACATAACCACTATTTAAGGCTGTACCGGCGATCGCTTCACAGGAAAGATCCGGTTCCCCCAAATGATTGATTACCAAGGAAGCACCTAAAAAATCTTCGTTTTTTGTATAATTATTTACAGTAATAATCGTCGTTAACCCCATGGCTCGCGCCGCCAGTAACCCCTGTCGGGAATCTTCGATCGCCACACAATCGTTAGCGGTCAACCCCAATTTTTCTAATACATAATTGTAGATATCTGGCGCGGGTTTTTTGTGGGGGACAATATCTCCGGCCGCAATTACTTCAAACCAATGGGGGTTTAAGGTTTCTTCCAAAAGTGCGATCGCATTAGGAAAAGCGCTCGTAGTAGCGATCGCCAATCTCACCCCCTCCCCCAGCGCCTCCGTGATTAATCGCTTCACCCCAGGACGCAGGGGAATATCTCCCGTCGCTAATAACTCCCGATAATGGCGAGTTTTAGCTTCGTGAAGATCTGCAATCCACTCATCCAAATTATTGGGGAATTGACCATCAGGATGGTAGCGTTTGATATAATAATCTATACGCTCCTTACCCCCCGAAACCGTCAATAATTCCCCATATAATTCAATAGACCAATACCAATCTAAACCCGCTTCAGCAAATGTTTGATTAAAGGCTAATCTGTGACCATCCCTTTCCGTTTCAGCCAGGGTCCCATCCACATCAAAAATAATTGCTTTTAGATGACTCATTGGTGCTAAAGTTGCGGTTTGACAATTTTTTGAGGAATTTCTGGACAGCGATCGCTCCCTTTCAGATCATACCCCTGTTGTTTCAGTTCATCCACAAAATGAGTCGGATCAGCCTCTACTTCTGGGCGGTTTTGGGTGTCCGCCGTCGGATTAGCCTGTTGTTGCTTTCGCAGATGTTTTAGTTTAGCTTTTCTGCCCATTTTTAACCGAGTATCTATGTTAACTATGATTTGTCACTTCTCGAGCCCGTAATTCTTTCGCGATCGCCTTCAAAAAATCTATCCAAATCAATCGCCTCATCCCCTTTATCTTCCCACAGATTCAGCATTGACCCCAATTGTAGCCAAATCAATAAAGCCGTAGGAAAAACCACAATAGCCCCCCCCACAGTAGCCAACCAGTAAATCGGAATAAACACCAGCAAACTCGAAGATACAGCCACAAACACACAAACCGACATAGCTACATAAGCCACCTTAGCATTAGGAGTTTTATAGTTAATCCTATTTTTCCGGTCAGCCTGTCGCCAAACTGCCACCTGATATTCTAACATATCCTTAAAAATTAGACCCAAGATAATCGAGAATATTGTAGACGCAATCACCACAATATAAATGGGCTCAACCACCAAATTTTCCGAGTTCATAGCCTTATTCAAATTCCCCAAATAACAGCCAGACTGTAGTATAATATAAAACGTAACTTTTAGCAATTTAGCTTTTATTCAGGAGCGATCGCCCCTAAAGTTTCCCGTTGTGGTTGAGACACGAAAATATTACCCTGATCATCAATTTCCAAAGGAGTATCAGGAAAATCACTTTTAGTTAAACGTCGCATTAACCCCACAGTCCGCAAAGAATTATCCAGAGACGGAATCCCTTGGCCATCAAGATGAACCGGAATAATTCTACCCTCCACAAAATTACCCATCACATCAAGTTGAGTTTCCAAAACCAGAGAATATCCCAATTCCGCCCGAGTTGATAAAGTGCGATATCCCAAAAAATTACCCAAAGAATAAGCAATCAACTTACCATTATATAATTCCAAAGCCCTCGGCACATGGGGGCCATGCCCTAACACCAAATCCGCCCCAGCATCAATCATTGTGCGTGCAAATAATACCTTATTACCCCGATTTTCCCCATAAAAATATTCCGTTTGATTCTGAATGCGTAAAGCCCTAGTACCTTCCGCCCCCGCGTGTACAGAAACCACCACAATATCCGCATTGTCCGCCGCTTCCTTAATCAAAGCGGTCGAGGCTTCCAAATCATTCATATTATTATGATAATCAAAATAACTAAAGCCAATAAATGCCACATTTATACCCCTAACTTCATGATAGACAATCTGACCTTTTTTGCCGACCGCCTTCATTCCCGCTTTTTCAATATTAGCGATCGTATCTTTAAACCCAGCTTCAAAAAAATCAAACGAGTGATTATTAGCCACACTCAAAATATCAAATCCAGCCTCCCTTAAAAGTGCCGCATATTCCGGCGGAGTCCGAAACGCAAACACCATACCACGACCCACATTTTTAGCGCTATTAGGATAGTTAGTTAGGGTACTTTCAAAATTACCAAAGACTATATCAGCATCTTGTAAAGCTGGTTTAACTCCTGCAAATAATACCTGCTTGTTGGGATGTAATTTATTGTAAGGATAATTCGTTCCCGGAATAATATCACCCACCGATTTAATCGTAATCCGCATATCAGGATCAATGGGATTCCGTAGTGATGAAATAGTCAACTCAGATATATTTCGGAGCTGTTCAATAGTCGCCTGAGTCACCGATGGATCAACCTTCGGAGGATTTTCAGCATTAGATCCAAATGAGAAATTAGGTAATTGGGGGAGTTGTTCCAGCACCGCTTGAGAAGCCGTAGCAAAAGTGGGTGGGATAGTTGCCAAAGATGCCGAAACTCTATCCCATTTAGCACCTATAATTAACCCAGACAAAGGCAAAATTGCCAGGGTCATATAACCCACTACCGACAAAGATTTAGGCCGTCTAAATTGAAATCTCGGGGTTTTAGGAGTTGCCGAATTTGCCGAAGTCGGAGAAATTTCAGCGGTAGCCACTTGAGATATTACCGGGGCAGCCGTCGCCACTTTTGTGGTTTTCTTCGGAGTTTTAGGTCTCCCAGAAGTCCTGGGTTTTTCCTGAGTCTTAGGTGCGGGGGAAGTCTTAGTTTTTTGAGGAGGTTTAGGGTCGGCAACGGGAGAATTTTTAGGGATAACCGGCACGTTATTAGTCACCGGAGTTACTACCACAGGTGATGACCTTAGTACCAGAGTCTCAATCCAAGCTGGGTTATCATCATCGCCTAATTGTGCCGCAATAGTAACACACCAGATAGATGGAGGCTGAAGGCGCATTAGTCCCTTGTGAATCACACGGACAGATGCAGCTTGGTCGGGAATTGTCGGGGACTCTAGGGTAATATAGAGATGATCATATTCCAGAGTGAGATGCGCTTGCACCTGTTTAGGTTTCAAGGCTTGGTTGAGTAAAATTGCGATCGCTTTTGGATCTCCCTGATAGGCAGACCTAAGAATTTCTTGCTGACTCACTGACAGATCTCCTGACACCACTTGCTTGTCAAACTCCCCTGCTGAATGGGAACTCTGAGGATATCTTATATCTTAATTGACACTCCCTCGTTAAATCAAAGATTATAACCGGGGATTCTTACTTCACCGACTTTTAACTAGAGCCAACAAAGTTAATTGTTGAACCCCCGCCAGATCGTCTCCACAAGCATTTTTAATCACGGACCATCTATGCTTGAGACATGGGGTAGGGTTGAAGTTTATCTAATTGTGGCGATTTGTGGCGATCGTCACCCTAGCTTTCAACCATCTAATCTGGTTTGAGTATTTCACTGTCTTATGACTCGCGCTTTGGCCTGCTGGTCCGTCCTGAGCAAACCTGATCGACCGTGACAACAATGGCAGTAAAAACATTAAAGCGGTTGGGATATCAACCGCGCACCGGGAAGGCGACGTAAGACGGGTTAAGCCGGCGGTTGCTGTTTTACCGGAGAATCCCCCCTTTTCTAAACAGGGGAGTATGTCAAGATATGGTGGCAAAAAATTGATAGGCGGACGAAATTATGATGAATTTGACTCAGGTTTTAGCAATGGGGCTGATGGTAGTTTTGCCGGGACTAAGCGCCTCGGGAGCGGAAATCCTATCTATTCCTTTACCAATGCAGGTGGCTCAGGAGAACCCAGAGGAGAAGGTGAACCAATTATTGCAACAGGCTATTTTCCTCGGTAAGCAGGGAACATCAGAAGCATTGCGGGAGGCGATCGCTAAATTTGAGGAGGTGATTCCCTTATTAGAGCAGATGGAAGATTCTTTTGCGATCGCTGTCACTATTACGGCTATTGGTGTGGCTTACTGGGAATTAGGAGAAAATCAACCCGCCCTGGATTATTTAAATAAAGCCCTATCAATGTGGGATGTCATCGATTCGCCACAGGAGCAAAGGCTACCTCCGGGGTTTGGTAAAGCTAACACCTTGTACAGTATCGGTCAGGTTTACTTAAGTATGGGGGAAACCACCCCAGCTTTAGACTATTACCAGCAAGCCCTATCTATCTTTGAGGACATAGGGGAACCTTATCGGAAAGTTAATATACTTAATGATATCGGTGGAGTTTATGTAGACCAAGGGGAAATCCCCCGTGGTTTGGAGTATTACCAGCAGGCTTTATCAATTTCTCAATCCGTCGGATATCTATCTGGGGAGGCTCAAACCCTCAATAATATCGGTCTAGCCTACTTAGCTTCAGGGGACAGACAACAGGCCCTAGATTATTTTAACCAGGCTTTGTCCCGGTGGCAGGCTATGGGCGATCGCCAAAGAGAAGCCGAGACCCAGGAGAACATCGATAAATCAACAGGCATTGAATAATCCAGTGATCAGATGTATTCGTGAGCTATGGTTAACCAGTAGGTTCAAGATACAATAGTTGCCATCTATCAAAATATACTTACTGATCACAGTTAGCACCAGTCCTGAAGACTGTTTGGAGGAAAACACTTTGGCAGTTCAATATAGCTACGATAGTAGTGAAAATTTGTATCCTCGTCGGGTTCTAGTCACTGGGGGGGCGGGATTCATTGGTTCAAATTTTGTCCACCACTGGTGCAATGCTTACCCAGAAGATCGCATCGTGGTTTTAGATGCCCTCACCTATGCCGGAAACCGCCAGAACCTAGCCCCCTTAGAACACCAGGAACAGTTTAAGTTTGTTGAAGGTAATATTTGCGATCGCACTTTAATTGACAAGTTACTAGAAGAAGAGGCGATCGATACCATTGCCCACTTTGCAGCCGAGTCCCATGTCGATCGCTCAATTCTCGGTCCCGATGCCTTCATTCAAACCAACGTTGTCGGAACCCTAACCCTATTAGAAGCCTTTAGACACTATTGGAACCACCACCAACAGCCCGAGAATTACAGGTTTCTGCACGTCTCCACAGACGAAGTATATGGCAGTCTCGGTCCTGACGATCCCGCCTTTACCGAAACCACCCCCTACGCCCCCAACAGCCCCTATTCTGCCTCAAAAGCTGGTAGCGATCATCTAGTGCGTGCCTACTATCACACCTACAACCTACCCACCATCATCACCAATTGTTCCAATAATTACGGCCCCTATCACTATCCAGAAAAACTTATCCCCCTAATGTGCATTAATATCCTCTTGGGTAAACCCCTGCCCATATATGGAGATGGGCAAAATGTGCGGGACTGGCTATATGTACTAGACCACTGCCGCGCCCTAGATGTAGTCATTCACCGAGGTAAACCCGGAGAAACCTATAACATCGGCGGGAATAACGAAGTAGCCAATATAGACCTGGTGAAGATGCTCTGTAGGTTCATGGACGAACTAGCCTCCCACCACCTACCCGTTAAACCCTCAATGGACCTGATTACCTTTGTTAAAGATAGACCCGGCCACGATCGCCGTTATGCGATCAATTCCAGCAAGCTCAAAACCCAGTTAGGATGGGCTCCCCTAGTCACAGTAGAAGAAGGGTTGCGACAAACCGTCGGCTGGTATCTTACCCATCGCCATTGGTGGGAACCATTACTTTCCCAAGAGTACCAAGCCTACTATCGACAGGTGTACGCCTAAGTCCCACCCTTGTTAACTCCCATCTATCTCAAACAAAAAACAGTTGATCAGTTTTCTGGAGTGGACAGACTCCGGTAAAATAAAACCCGTTGACATTTAACTGTCTGTTTAACCTAAAGAAGAGGAGAACGATTTTGAAAAAGCTGCTGTCAGTTATTTTACTCGGTGTGGCTCTGTTGACCTTTGCACTGCCACGTCCCGCTTTGGCTGGAGATGTTGCCGCTGGCGCTTCTGTTTTTTCTGCTAACTGTGCAGCCTGCCACATGGGCGGACGCAATGTGATTGTTGCTAACAAAACCCTCAGCAAGTCTGATTTGGCTAAATATCTGAAAGGATTTGATGACGATGCAGTGGCTGCAGTGGCTTACCAAGTCACCAATGGTAAAAATGCCATGCCTGGATTTAATGGCCGACTCTCTCCCAAGCAGATCGAAGACGTTGCTGCTTATGTTGTAGACCAAGCTGAAAAAGGCTGGTAAGTCCAGAGGCTTAACCAGAAACCAACAGTTTAGACTACCTTTCCCCTAGGGGTGAGGCTTTCGGGCAAAGGGTCAGGTGTTCAACTCTTGACTTGTAGCCGGAAAGTTTCGCCCCTCTGTTTTCTATTCCCTAGCGGTTCACGAGAAAGTATGTCAAAGTATGTGCAGAGCTTGAATGTTAACAATTGTTCGGTAACTTAATTTTAGTGCAATGTTTGTTCAATCCAAGTTAACCGCACGACAACAACAAATTCTCTGGGCAACTGTTCGCCACTATATCGCGACAGCAGAACCTGTTGGCTCAAAATCCTTAGCCCAAGAGTATAACCTCAATGTCAGCCCCGCTACTATCCGCAATGGTATGGGAGCCTTAGAAAAAGCTGGACTACTCTATCAACCCTATACTTCCGCCGGACGAGTACCTTCTGACTCTGGCTATCGGATTTATGTCGATCGCCTGATGACTCCCTCTGATACCCTCGCTAAGGAAGTCGCTAGACTCCTACGGGAACAGCTAAATTTTGATAGTTGTAGTTTGGAGGCTGTGCTACGAGGTGCAGCCCAAATTCTTTCTACCCTCAGTGGCTATATTTCCCTGATTACTATGCCCCAAACCAAGACCGAAAGGCTCCAACATTTGCAACTGGTGTCTATGGGGTCAGGAAAAGTTATGGTAGTTGTGGTGACTCATACCTATCAAACTCAGTCCATTTTGATGGAAATTGCCCCGGGAGTTGAGGATATCGGCGACGATACCGAAATATTAGAACAGGAATTACAAATTATCTCTAATTTTCTTAATCACCAACTTAGGGGACTCGCTTTAGCTGAATTGTCAACTTTAGACTGGACTGAGATAGACCAAGACTTTCAGCAGTATAGTAATTTTATCGCACAGTTACTCAAGAGTTTAGGCGATCGCCACCAAACTCCAGAATATACTAGGATTCAGGTTAGCGGTGTTTCCGAAGTCCTACGACTGCCCGAATTTTCACAACTTCAGCAAGTCCAAACTATTCTACATCTGCTCGAAGATGAACAGGAACAACTCTGGCCGCTGATTTTTGCTACCCCAGAATCCTCGCAACAGGTAAATATCCGCATTGGTTCGGAAAACCCCCTCGAACCCATCCGCAGTTGCACCCTCATCTCAGCTCAATATTACCAAAATTCCCAGCCTATTGGTAGTGTCGGTATATTGGGACCTACTCGCATGGTCTACGAAAATGCGATCGCTCTTGTCGAAGCGACCGCTAATTACTTATCCGAAGCCCTTAGTTAAAACTCCTGTGCCGCTACATCTACCACTGATGTTTTAACATCAGTTGCTTCCCCAACTTCTGAGGTACTGTCATCAGCCTTGCGTTTCTTGATTTTTTCCCGAACTAAAGCCGAAACTTCTGTCACCAGCATCGTGGCAATGATACCATCATCTATCCATCCGATCACAGGAATAAAATCCGGGGCAATATCAATGGGCGATATCAGATAAATCAGCGTCCCACCAATTAGCAACCAGCGATATTTCGCATGGCGGAGCGTTTGGCGATACCATAGATAAAAGGACTGCACAATATTTTTCATGCCTCAGACACACAATTAACTCATCTGTTTATGATTCTAGCTTGACAAATTATCCCGCCCCATAACAGTGTAGATTTGCCACCGTTAATGTAGGGGAGTTACCACCATCGAATTTCGGGAATCTTGGTGAATTCCGGTGAGCCCTAATATCTAGGGGACGAGCCGGGGACTTTGGCCACAGGCTATAGGTGTGAATTGTTTATTTTTATTGCTTATGATTGCAAAAAGTTATTTTTTGTTAACTCTTCTTTACTAAATACACGGATAGATTTTACAATACCAGCACCTGTGGTGAAATTTTTAAGTCCCGGCATCCCTAAAAATAGGGCTGTAATTCGGGAACATGAAACGCTAGAATGAAGATGAGCGACTAAGTTGCCCGGGCAATTTGAGCATGAGGCAGCGGGTTAGTTCCATTTGATAAACAAGGTATTTAACTATGGTGGTTAACTCTTCTGGTTCAAATAGGAGGAACACAAGTAGACGAACCCGTAGCAATACAAGAAAGGATACAGATAATCAGCCTCAAAATCAAGTGACTCCAGCCGATGAAGTTGAAACTCAAGTGGCTGACGCTGACAATGTACCTGAATCAGATACTCTCAAGGAGAAATTAGACGTGGCTAGTAAATCAAGTTCGACAGAAGGTAATTCAGCACCAACTCAAATTCAAGTATCCCCAGAACCCTCGGCGATCGTTAATCATCGTCCGGTGGGACACAACCAATTTGAAATAGCGGGAATGTTAACCGCCAAACGCCCTATTGGGAAGGCTGTTCATGCAGCTTCAGTAACTTTTATTCAATCGGAAAATCCTACTGGTTCTATGGCTAACCGTCCGGTTTCAGCCACTCAATTACAAATTTCTTCGATGGTGATGAACCGTCCCATTGCTTCTAATGACATTGATGATCCTGATCTATTGATGGGATATTTAGACTAAATCAATTGTTGGTTGCAAGTTTCAACTCTCAACTGATTGATGACTCCGAACCCACCTAACAGTAGTCGGGTGGGTATCTTGTGAAAATTATTGACTAGCCCTAAAATCATCGGGGCTACGATATGCGATCGCCTAAAATCCCCCCATAAATTGATTGTTAAATCCGTTGTCTAACCCCCACGAATAGTAGCACAGACTATCTGTAATAATCTAAATACCCCCATATAAATGAGGAGAGCAAACCGTGAAAATATTAGTAACTGGTGCGGCGGGATTTATTGGATTTCATCTGTGTCAACATCTATTGAAAAGGGGGGATACAGTCATTGGTATTGATAATCTCAATGATTATTATGCAGTATCTTTAAAAGAAGACCGCATCGCTCAACTTACCCCCTTAGAAAAATTTACGTTTTATAAACTAGATTTATACGATAAAGTCGGCATCAAAAAACTGTTTTCCGAACACCAATTTGAGGCAGTAGCCCACCTCGCCGCCCAAGCCGGAGTCCGTTACTCTCTGCAAAATCCCTACGCTTATATTGATAGTAATTTAGTGGGGTTTATCAATGTTTTAGAAGGCTGTCGTCATCATCAAATCCCACACTTGGTTTTTGCGTCTTCTAGTTCGGTTTATGGTTCCAATAAAACTGTACCTTTTTCGGTAGGTGATTATGTAGATTATCCAGTTAGTCTGTATGCTGCGACTAAGAAAGCTAATGAATTGATGGCTCATAGCTACAGTCACCTGTATAATATTCCCACGACGGGATTACGATTTTTTACGGTTTATGGTCCTTGGTATCGTCCTGATATGGCGATGTTTATTTTTACGAAAGCCATCTTAGCCGACCAAGCGATTCCGGTATTTAACTATGGTAATATGCAGCGAGATTTTACCTATGTTGATGATGTGGTGGAAGGGGTAATTAGGGTAATTGATAAGATTCCACAACCGGGAAGCAATCAAGCGGAAATTCAGGGAGTTAAAACTACGGCACCCTATCAAATTTATAATATCGGTAATAATAAGCCGGTGAATTTACTGTATTTGATTGAAGTCCTGGAAAATGTCTTAGGCAAAAAAGCCCAGAAAAATCTGCTTCCCATGCAGCCGGGAGATGTGCCGATTACCTATGCTAATGTAGATTCATTGATAGCAGATGTAGGATTTAAACCAAGTACACCCATAGAGGTGGGAGTAGAAAAATTTGTGGCTTGGTATAAATCCTATTATGGTGTTTAACCGGATGGGAGACAGGACTCGCCGTCACAGATATGGGGACGATATTATGATCGCATCTACCAACCACCTCGCCCCCCAAGGCTCAATTATCGATGATTAAGGCAAGCGCCCTAGCAGGTCAGGAAAAATCTGCCGGAGTATTTTCGGGTACAATCTGGCGATCGCGTAAAGTTTGAACACGGGTAAACTGGGAGAGGAAATATTGAGTTACCAAAGTAGGTTGTTCCGCCTGCATCAAAGATCGAACCACAGCCACCCTAGTCGCCCCAGCCATCAAAACATCATCAAAATTGTTCATATTAATGCCGCCGATCGCAAACCAGGGAACCGAAGCATGACGAGTCGCATGGCGCACATATTCCAAACCCGCCGCCTGCTTATCAGGCTTAGTGGGAGTAGCATAAACCGGACCGACCCCAATATAATCGGCACCCTCAGCGATCGCCAATTTCATCTCTTCGGGATTAGTAGTTGATTTACCGACAATTTTTTGAGGACCCAAAAGCTGTTTAGCCACAGCAATAGGTAAATCCTGCTGTCCCAAATGTACCCCATCAGCATTAACAGCGATCGCAATATCAACCCGGTCATTAACCAAAAACAGGGCATTATAACGGTGGCAAAGCTGACAAAGCTGGCGGGCATTTTTCCAACGCTGATGATCATCAGTATCCTTATCGCGATACTGAACCACCTTTAATCCCCCTTGTAAAGCCGCCTCCACCACCGACATCAACCTTTCCGAGGGAGAAGTCACCAAATACAAATTCGCCCTTTGTAGCGTCTGATGTCGTCCGTAGGCGAGTAAATTACTTTCCAGCGTATAGACCCGGTAGCGCATCTGCTTAACCGCCGCCCCCATATTGGGATGGTAAACCTTACCATATTCCTCCAGGACTCGCAAAGCCTCCTCTACCCGGCAAAAATTGACCTGTATCACCTGTTCCAGGCTTTCTCGGTTTTCCTCCGAGGGATGACTCAACTGAGTACCCACATCCGTGGTAGTATCCCGGGACATCCGCAACTCATTACTGTGCCACTGTGCCAGTTGCTGTCGCAAATTCTTGCACTCCGCAGCCATTTCCGAATTATCCAAGCCAAACCTAAACCATTCCTCAATAGTTCGGATACCCTCCCGCGCCCGGTCTAAGTTGGCATCTAAAATCCGATAAAGTGCTGGTTGTCCCAGTTTAGTCTTATGATTCAAATCGCCCATCGAAATCTCCTCACCAACTCCATCAAGCCAAATAATCAAGCCCAATCATGATCAACCACGGCGCAGGTTAATATATCAGATTTTCTTTAGCCGTGGGCGGAACCACCATTACGAAAATTAATCATATAAAAAAACCAGGTGTTGCCATAATAGGGGATACTGGACCAAAATAGATTAATTTTCCCAATTAATATTACAGTTTGTCGGAGTTTTGCCGTGAGTTCTAAATCCCCCCGCAACTGTCAATATCCTAAAAAGCAAACCTCAGCCGAGGCTTTGTTATTGACAGACACCCAGCCCAACAGTTCCCTGAACTCACCCTCGTCAGCCGATGATGGGAACTTAACTGGCAGCGATCTGAAGCTGCTACCCCGCCCTCTCTTCCCCCTAGGTTCACCTAGGCCTAAAACAGCTTGGTTATCTCTAAAGCTGATTTTAATGATTATAGTCTCCAGTGTGGGATTAGTGGGAATCGCATCAGCCGCATTCGCTACCCCCTGTAGAGACGGGTGCACAGAGCAACTATCGGAGACACCAGCCAACTATATACACCCGCCCCTACTACTGGCTCAAACACCTACAGCCACTCCCAATTCAGTCAATGTAATTTATGTGAGTTCATCTACGGGAAATGACTCTAATAATGGTAGCGAGGCTTCACCGTTGAGAACCATCACCCAAGCCTTGAGAGTCGCCCCACCGAATACGGCTATTATATTGGCACCAGGAACCTATAGCGCCGAGACGGGAGAAGCGTTCCCCTTAATACTTAAACCTAATATTACCATTCAGGGTAATACCGAGAATAAGGGTCAGGATGTGGTTATTTATGGCGGGGGAGTGTTTAGCAGTCGGGTTTTTGCTAACCAGAATGTAGCTATTGTGGGAGCGAATGCAGCCCGGTTAAGTGGGGTAACTGTGACTAATCCTCACTCGCGCGGTTATGGTTTATGGATTGAATCTAGCTCGATGGTTGTATCTAATAATACCTTTACGGGCAATATTCATGATGGTATTTCTGTGGTGGGAACCAGTGCGCCTTTAGTTCAACAAAACAGTTTTGCTAATAATGGAGCCAATGGCATTACTGTCTATGGTTCATCTAAGCCGGAAATCCGTGATAATGATTTTGAAAATACTGGTTTTGGTATTAATATCGCCCAACAGTCAGAGCCGTTTGTCGTGGGTAATCGAATTGCCTATAATCGTGATGGCATAGTGATTCAAGCGAGCGCTCGTCCGGTACTACGCAATAACTATATCGAACAAAATGAGCGTGATGGTATTGTGGTTATTGCTCAATCTTTGCCGGATTTGGGAACGCCAACGGAACCGGGAGAGAATGTGATCCGCAATAATGGCCGCTATGATGTGAATAATGGTACTAAGGGTTTAACGATTCTTGCCTACGGTAATGAGTTGGCTATGACTAAAAATGCTGGCTCTGTAGAGTTGGCGGGTAGTTACCAGAGTGGGGCTGGGCCTTCTGCGATCGCTAATCGCATGATGGGAAGTTCTACTCAGGAGGGTGGTCAAAATACTTCTTCGTCAATTTCCCCCATTAATCAAGCGGCTTCGTTACCCATTTATCTACCTGAGTCTAATGTGACTCCACTTTCAAACACGGCACCGCCTCCGATTCCTGTGGATGACTCGGAGGCGATTGTGATTCCGGTACCGCCGCCAGAACGTCCTCAGCCGGCGATATCTGCCCCTGTAGGGTCTGGTTCCCCACCTCCACCAGAACCACCTCAGTCGGCGGCGGAAAACTCGTCTACGGGCTCGCTGTTGCTGTCTCTGATGAGACGGGCTGTGACCAGTGCCTCTAATCCTGAAGAAAACTCCCAAACAGTTTATATTCCGGTGCCAGCACCCCAAAGACAATCTACGATTACATCCCCACCACCAGCACCCTCGTCTGATATTCTCCGGGTTCCTGGTGGTAATATTCCTATTGGTACTGGGGGAGGACAACTACCAAGCCAAGTAACGGCAGGTCTTGCGCCTGCAACTACGGCGGGTATATTGGGGTTGCGATATAGAGTGGTGGTGAGTGATACTAGCAGTCAAGTTCGGCAAAGAGTGCGATCGCTTGTTCCCCAAGCCTTTACGACGGTGATTAATGGGCGATCGCTTATCCAAGCTGGAGCCTTCCGCAGCCAACACGAGGCGAATAGGTTATTACAACAATTGCGCCAACGGGGTGTTACTGCGACTATCGAACCGTTTAATTAACACGGATCGCCGGAATTCCCCACCGTCTTTTACTGTGGGGATGGATAGGTGATCACACGGGAGTTTGGTGGCTCTGTCTCTTTAGGGTGGAGGTGCGGCCAACTAATTCAATGGCTCCCACCTCAAGAAGTAGGCGGGGGCTATTGAAAATTTCACTTTTCACTGGTGGCAATATTCTTTAACGGCGGAATCAACTGTAGGGATAAACCCTCGCGGGCGATTAAACTATTAGGAAAGG
Organism: Limnospira sp. PMC 289.06; assembly: GCF_032350395.1. Classification (NCBI taxonomy): domain Bacteria; kingdom Bacillati; phylum Cyanobacteriota; class Cyanophyceae; order Oscillatoriales; family Sirenicapillariaceae; genus Limnospira; species Limnospira sp. PMC 289.06. Next base: position 9,439 of record NZ_JARPLC010000026.1, on the reverse strand, counting down.
CATCAGCCACGTTTTCACCTATTTTATCCATGAAATCATCGTTGTGTAGTGGGTCATGGTGAAAAATCACCAATTTTTTAACTCCCGCAGCCTGAGCGACCTTCACCGCTTCCTGCCAGGTAGAATGTCCCCAACCTACCTTACTAGACTTAGGCGAGTAATACTCCTCATCGGTATAGGTGGCATCATAAATCAGTACATTAGCATTGCGGGCTAACTTGAGTACATTTTCATCAAGACGATCTGGAAAATGCTCCGTATCGGTGACATAGGCGGTGGTGTAGCCTTTCCAACTGACGCGATATCCCACGGCTTCCCCCGGATGATTGAGTAAAGCCGTTTCAATGACTAGATCATCTTCGAGGTAAATTGACTCGCCTATAGTGAGATCAATAAAGTTAAGTTTAGCTCCCATTACCTGTAAAGGAACTGGGAAGTTAGGGTGAAGCATCTGGTCGTTGAGGCGCTGCTCAATTGTGGAACCATTAGGTGCGATCGCTCCATAAATGTTAAACGTATTGATGGGAACAAAGGCCGGAGCAAAAAAGGGGAACCCTTGGATATGGTCCCAGTGGGAATGGGTAAAGAACATATGAGCGGTTACTGGCATTTCTGCTAATAATGCTTGTCCCAGGACCCGTAAGCCTGTCCCACCGTCAAAAATCAATCGTTGCGACCCCACCCGCATCTCAACACAGGGGGTGTTCCCACCATATCGAACTGTTGTCGTTCCCGGACAGGAAATACTTCCTCGAACGCCCCAAAAGTGAACCGTAAATTGGTGTTTTGTGCTGGACATGGGTTTTTTTGGAAGATTCAGCTAGGCGGTTTATGGCTTCTTTTGACTCAGCCTTGGTTGTTTAATCCGATTTTTATGGCTAAGTTATCAAACCAAGCCAAGTACGCCAGGTCAGGAATTGCTAATGGTTTCCCACCCAACTGCCATCATCTTAGCAAAATTTGTAGCACCTTTTGCGATAGTTGCTCAGATTCCCCATAGTGCGATCGCCCCATATACCCAAAACCAGTTAAAATTGAACCTTGAGGTGATTCACAATTAACTGTGCATCAAAAGTGTAGAAGGTAATTTTAGATATATTCTCCGCCGTTACGGTTAATTCGGCGTTCGGTAATACAGACCCAATCGAATCACTAGGTTTATTAACCTTCATCTCATCTGTAGCCAGCAATTGGCCATTTTTATCAAAGGCTGACATCACCGTATGTCGAGAACTTGTCACCCTAGCCCAAACTTGACGCACCCCGTCAGAAAATGTCACTTCTAGTGTGCCGCCCTTGGGTGCGCCCATGAGAACTGTTACCCCAGGTTCAATGCCAAATCGCGGATTAGAGGGTTGAAGGGCGATCGCATTATGAAATTTAATACCCCAATGCTGGAATTGCTCCTCTACTTTCTCAAATCCCTGTAATTTTTCCAACGCTAACCGAATGCGAGTCGAGGGCGATAACTGTGGCAATTTTTCATGGTCAGCATAGGCTGCTGAAGATTTAGCCATGTTCCTAGAACCCGGTGAATCTGTACCCACGGGATGAACTACCAGTTCCGATGTTTTTTCTCCCCGCTTGCTAGGGTCTAATTTTCCGATGTGATTCTGCATTGGAGTCACTTCCTGAACCACCATTAGGCTAAAATCCTCTACCATAGAAATGCTCATGACTAAATTCCTCGACAGCATTGAAATTCAGGGTTTTGTTACTGCTATAGCTGACAACCGGGGACTGTTCTATCTGTCTTGGTTAGATGCTCAATAAATACCCTTCCCCTTGTGGTTTCGGGATCTACAAGCCTCCATCAGGAGATTTTGGAAAAAAGATCATGGCATCTGGCCAATTGATCACCCGGTCACTGGACAGTTAAAGACAGTCAACTGAGGGCTAATAGCCGTGAGGGGTATTACCCCTCACCATATTATAACAGTCAAAAGTCACCCTGGGAGCAGCTAAAGTGCCAACCCACCCAGTATCTGGATTTAATCCACTGTTACATAGCGAGCCAATAATAAACCAAAATCCGTCTGATTAAGCGGTTAATAGCCACTAAAAACACCAGAAAACTCAAAAGAGGTTAAAATATGTTTTATCCCATTGGATTTACCCAAGATTCGATAGTTACATCTCTAGGCAGAATGGTGTATTATACGGCGACAAAAAGCCCCTGGCAAACCCCAGAAGAAAATGAATCAGAAAAAAAGCCGTCTTTATTGTTTTTGCATGGTTTTGGGGGTGGTTCTTCTGCTTATGAATGGTCTAAAGTCTATCCAGGCTTTGCAGCAGATTATAAAATTCTAGCCCCAGATCTGATAGGTTGGGGACGTTCCGAACACCCAGCGCGTGATTATACCCCAGAGGATTATATAACTACGATCGCCGAATTTATAGAAGCCACCTGCTCGGAACCGATTATCGCGATCGCCTCCTCAGTAACCGCCGCCCTCACCGTGCGAGTGGCGATCGAAAAACCGGAATTATTCAAAGGGCTAATTCTCACAACCCCCTCCGGCTTATCGGACTTTGGGCAAAATTATATTAACAGTTTATTTGCTCAAATTGTCAAAACCCCAATTTTAGACCAAATTCTGTACGCCACCGCCGTCGCCAACCCCATCGGAATCCGCAGTTTTTTAGAGCAGCGTCAATTTGCCCGTTCCTCTCGAATTTATAACGAAATCGTCGAAGCCTATCTTGAATCCGCCCTACAGCCTAACGCCGAATATGCAGCCTTATCATTTGTGCGAGGGGATTTATGCTTTGATTTAGCCTTATATATACCCCAATTAACCACTCCCACCGCCATGATTTGGGGAGAAAAAAGCCAATTTACCAGTCCAGAGATGGGAGAAAGATTAGCCAATCTAAATCGGGAGGCGGTGCGAATTTTCCAAAAACTCGAGGACGTAGGACTAACCCCCCAGTTAGAATTACCCGGCGTAACCATTGGCGTAATTAGGAGTTTGCTCAAAGCCCTAGAACTCGCATAAGCTAAAAAATGAGGTAACAGGTGCCAGAACTTGCTATGTCCAATTCCGAGTACATCAACAATTTAAAGTGGCAGCCAGAAGCCACAGCCAAACTCAAGAATATTCCCTACTTCGTCCGAGGTCAAGCCAGACAAAGGATTGAACAACTAGCCAGGGAAGCCGACCAGGAAGAGGTTACAGTGGAATTAGTAGAACAAGCACGCCTTGAGTTTGGTCAGTAGTAAAACCGCTGGTAGTATTTGCTCAAAATGACCCCACTAGCCTTTAAACTAGGGGTTGGCTTTTGATTGTATTTTGAGGTTTATTGGTCCAAAAGTGAGAAAAATCATTATTGCCGGAAACTGGAAAATGTATAAAACCCAAGCAGAAGCCCAGGAGTTTCTGAAAGGGTTTGTAATGGAATTGGAGGACACCCCAGAAGAGCGGGAAGTAGTTTTGTGTGTCCCCTTCACTGATTTGGGTGTGATGTCCAAGAGTTTGCATGGTTCACGGGTACGCCTAGGGGCGCAAAATGTCCACTGGGAAGATTCCGGGGCTTATACTGGGGAAATCTCACCCCTGATGCTAGTAGAAATTGGTGTGCGGTTTGTGGTCATAGGTCACAGTGAACGTCGCCAATATTTTGGCGAAACCAACGAAACAGTTAACCTGCGCCTGAAAGCGGCTCAAAACCACGGTCTAACTCCGATTTTGTGCGTGGGAGAAACTAAGGAACAGCGGGACGCAGGAGAGACGGAATCTCATATTTTCTCGCAATTAGAAGAGGGCCTGGTAGGTGTCGATCAGAATAACTTGGTCATCGCATACGAACCGATTTGGGCGATTGGAACCGGGGATACCTGCGAATCTGAGGAGGCTAATCGGGTAATTGGTCTCATCCGTGGCAAATTGAGTAATCCTAACGTGACGATTCAATATGGCGGTTCTGTGAAGCCGGATAATATTGATGAAATTATGGCACAGTCAGAAATTGACGGTGCTTTGGTCGGCGGGGCTAGTTTGCAGGCGGATAGTTTTAGCCGCATTGTCAATTATCGTTGACAGGTTGGCGATGATTAAACCAATCACTATTCGGGGTCATTCCTTTGATTGGGGAAGCCGTACTTATTTGATGGGGATTTTGAATGTAACGCCGGATAGCTTTAGCGATGGCGGGGTGTTCAATTCCCTAGATGCTGCCCTGGTCCGGGCGGGTGATATGGTTCGGGCGGGGGCGGATATTATTGATGTGGGAGGGGTGTCTACTCGTCCTGGGGCTGAGGTGGTTTCTCTGGAAAGGGAACTTGAACGGGTGCTTCCGGTGGTGTCGGGTTTGCGACAACTGGGGGATATGGTGATATCTGTGGATACGACCCGGGCGGCAGTTGCTGAAGCGGCAGTAGGTTGTGGGGCGGATATTATTAATGATATCTCTGGGGGAATCTATGACCCGGATATGCTATCAGTGGTGGCTGATTTGGGGGTTCCAGTGGTGTTAATGCACCTACGGGGTACTCCCCAAACTATGCAAACTCTGACGGATTATGGGGATTTGATGGGGGAAATTAAAGGGTTTTTGGCGGAACGTCTGGCGGCGGGAATGGCGGCGGGAATTCCAGCAGAGTACATGATTGTTGACCCTGGAATTGGTTTTGCGAAAACATTAGAGCAAAATTTGCAGATTCTGCGAGAATTACCCCTATTGAAGGATCTCGATTGTCCGCTATTGGTGGGACCGTCCCGTAAGAGTTTTATTGGTAAGATTCTTGAGAAGCCTGATCCTCAAGGGCGTGTCTGGGGGACGGCAGCGGCTTGTGTGGCGGCGATCGCTCATTCTGCTGATATTCTCAGAATACATGATGTGCCACCTATGGTAGATGTGGCGCGGGTCGCAGATGCGATTTATCGTCAAGCCTAAAATTGGGAAGGTGCGATCGCACCATTTGATGGTTTCGGGTTTCCTGGGCGCGCCCCGTACTCGACGACCGAGGCAAATTTATCGAATTTTACGATCATGACCAGTGTGGCATCAATTTGGCAGTCTATTACTTTGCGGAATCTCAACCTCTACCAGTGGCGGGGGGGAAGTCTGCTGTATCGCATTAGTGGCAGTTTGCGATCGTGGCGACAGGGAAGCTGGTTAATGGAATGGGGGGAATTAATTGGGGTGCTATTGGTGGCGACGGTGTTTGGGTTAGCCCCTTTTGTCAATACGGCTTTAATTGGGGTGTTGCTGATCGCCTGTGGCGGCTTTTGGGTTCTGCTGACCCTGAGTGATGAACCCTCACAAGTGGCATTTACCCCTATTCACCTGTTGGTATTGTTGTATTGGGGAATCGCCACGATCGCTACATCCCTATCTCCGGTAAAACAAGCCGCATTCACTGGGTGGGTGCGGTTGACTCTTTACTTGGTCCTATTTTTCCTGATGGCGCGGGTTTTACGATCGCCTCGTTTGCGATCGCTTTTTATCGGCTTCTATCTGCATATTACCCTCATTGTCGGGGTTTATGGGATGCGGCAGTGGTTTTTTGGCACTAAAGCCTTAGCTACTTGGGTAGACCCCACATCAGCCCAAGCTAATATCACCAGAATTTACAGTTATTTGGGTAATCCTAATTTACTCGCTGGCTATCTCATCCCAGCGGTGGGGTTGAGTCTGGGGGCGATTTTGGCTTGGCGCGGCCTGATGCCGAAATTGTTGGCAATTACTATGGCGCTGGTCAATTCTGTGTGTTTGGTCTTAACCTTTAGCCGTGGGGGATGGCTGGGGTTTGTCGGGTTATTGTTTACTTTTGCCGTTTTGCTGCTGTACTGGATTAGTCAATATTTCCCACCTTTTTGGCAAAAATGGGCTGTTCCTATTGGTGTCGGTGGCTTGGCGGCGTTGCTGGTGTTAGCCATAGTAGTTGTGCCACCAGTGCGCGATCGCGTCGCCACTATCTTTGCTGGACGTGGTGATAGTAGTAATAATTTCCGCATCAATGTTTGGGCGGCGGTCATAGAGATGATCCGCGATCGCCCTATATTGGGAATTGGACCTGGTAATAATGCTTTTAATCAGGTTTATCCGTTATATATGCGCCCCCGATACTCTGCTTTGAGTGCCTATTCTGTCATCTTAGAAGTCATCGTAGAAACTGGGTTTGTAGGGTTAACCGCCTTCTTATGGCTATTGATCGTGACTTTTAACCAAGGATGGCTACAACTTAAAAGGCTACGAGAGTGGGGAGATCCCGACGGTTTTTGGTTAATAGCTGCGATCGCCACTTTAGCCGGAATGTTAGCCCATGGCCTATTTGATACAGTTTTGTATCGCCCCCAAGTTAATACTCTCTGGTGGTTAATGGTGGCATTGATTGCTAGTTACTATTTACCTAATAACCAGGGTGTTAATTCAGATAGCAGCAGCAACTGATGATTTAGCCGGCCCTTGTGGGAGTTGATTGATCTTCAACCATTGGCGATAGTTTTGTGATTGGCTAATACCCTGAGACAGAGTTAGCCATTCATCCCCTGTCAGTGATGTTTCCAGGCGATCGGTCAACTCCAACCAGGCCCAGAGTACACAGTTATCTAAATCAGAGAAAGATTTTTGATGCAGGTAATATCTACCCTGACGGGAAAGTTCAATCCGATATTCCTGAAAAACTCGATAAATTCTCAGTTGGTATTCCCACAAATGGAATGTTTCCATCAGTTCTAACATCGGTTAGTGATCCTCTCGAGTGCCTCTAGTTATTGTTCCTCACCCTATAACATCATCCTTTGAGGTCCACCCATGATAGTGACACTTCTTGAGCTGGACTCTGATTCAATTCTAGCAATTTCTAAAATAATTGTTACGCCTCAATCACCCTCAATCTGCCTTCAATCAACTAATATGGGAATTTGTAAACACCCGAAACCTCAGACAGGAAAACACCATAACCCCCAGAGCGGTCGTGATTACCGAAATGACCCCCAACTAAATCGGTTAGCCCGTGAAAGATATAATTGATCAAAATACAAAACCACTCAATACCTCTAGGGGAATTGAGATTTAATTGGGATTCTCCAGAACTATGCTAGATGCCACCATTATCATTTTATTTATCATAGCAGGAGCCGGAACCGGCTTTTACGGGATAGAACTGCTTCCCAGCAGCGTCCTAGAACAGGTAACTAATATTGAGGGATTACGGTCTGTCACCGCCGCTTTTACTGGCCTAATTGGTATGGTAATCGGTTTAGTCGTACAAACCACCTATCACCGGGTCGAGGAACAAATCCGCCAAATGCCTCTTGAGGTATTACTCACCCGTTCTATTGGTATGGTAATCGGTTTACTGATTGCTAACCTCATGCTCGCTCCCCTCTTTTTGTTACCCATTCCTAAAGAGGTTGGCTTTATCAAACCTCTGGGGGCCGTGCTATGTAGTGTTCTATTTGGCTACACTGGGGTTAACCTGGCTGATACCCACGGACGGGCTTTTCTACAGCTAATCAACCCCAATAGTTTGGAAACTACACTACTGGCTGAGGGAACTCTTAAATCTGCTCATACTAAAGTTCTCGATACCAGTTGCATTATTGACGGTCGCATTGAACCTCTGCTAGAAACTGGATTTCTGGAAGGTAAAATTCTTGTGCCCCAGTTTATTCTGCAAGAGTTGCAATTGGTAGCTGATGCTGCTAATGATCAAAAGCGGGCGCGGGGACGACGGGGACTTGATATCCTTAACCGTATCCGAGAAGAATATCCCGAACGGGTTCAAATTCACTCGGCGGACTATGAGGATATTGCCACCGTAGACGCAAAATTAGTGCGGTTTGCTCAAGAAATTAATGGGTTTCTGCTCACTAATGATTACAATTTGTCTAAAGTGGCAACCGTCCAACAGGTTCCTGTTCTGAATATTAATGATCTTACCCAGGCGGTGCGTCCGTCCTATTTACCTGGGGATCTTCTGGAATTGAAAATCCGCAAGGAGGGTAAAGAACCTTCCCAAGGAATTGGTTATCTTGAGGATGGCACGATGGTTGTGGTAGAGTCCGGTAGCGAATACCTCGGCGACCAACTGCGGGTAGTTGTCACCAGTTCTCTGCAAACCTCGGCCGGCCGCATGATTTTCGCCCGTCCAGAACATTCTGTAATGGCTTAGTTTAACAGTTAATAGGGTGCTAAATCTTAGTGCCCTATCTGCCCAATAACGGGATAATTGTTAAGCGGAGGAACTGGCACTGGTTTTATAATTGAAGGCATTAGCCCTAATTTGATCAATACCTGATTCTGTATTCAGACTATCTCCTGAGTTTTGGTAGTTATCTAATTTTAAATCTAATTTTAAAATGGCTTCCCCTAATGCTTTGGCTAATAAAGGGGGAACGGCATTGCCAATTTGTCGCCACTGTTGGGTTACGGTTCCGTAAAAGATGAAATTGGGGGGGAAAGACTGAATGGCTGCGGCTTCCCTGGGGGTCAGATAACGGTTTTCTGTGGGGTGATAGTAGGTGGTGCGACTGGTGTTGATGGTGGGAGAATAACTATCTCGCGCTAGGCGTTTAAGTTTGGTTTCCCTAAATCGGGATTCTCGCAGCTTTTCCCAATCTATATTATACCATAAGTCGGGGGGTAAATAAGCCTGTTGGTCTGGTTGATAACGAACGCCTTTACCTTCGGGAATATGCTGGATTCTTTGACGTTCTAAATGATTGGGAATTTGGGCGGTTCTGGGGTCGTGGTTGTAAGTTTTTCCCTGATATGTTAGCCAGTTTTCCCAAGCAAATCCTACGGTTTTTGCAGCGGGAAGAAAGTATAAATCTGGTTCATTATCTTGAAATTGTGGGGATGGATATAAATTGGGTACGCCGAAACGATTACCTAAAAAAATGGTGCGCCTGCGTTTTTCGGGGACTCCGTAATGATGAGCAGATAGGACTCGGACATCAACAGTATATCCGATATTCTGTAGACAAGTTAAAATTGATGTGAGGGTGTTTTCGTTTTTGCGGGATAATAAACCTGTGACGTTTTCAATGATGATATAGTCGGGTTTAAGCTGTTCAACAAACCGCAGAAATTCTAAAAATAAAAAATTGCGTTTATCCAGATTATTATTGGTTCCAATGGTGGAAAAACCTTGACAGGGGGGACCTCCACAAATTAAGTTAATGTGGCGATCGCCAATTAATTCCCGAATTTGCTCGGTAGAAATTTCCCGCAGGTCGCCACAAATTGTTTCAGCTTGAGGGTGATTATTTTGAAAAGTTTGGATAGCAGATTTATCGAAATCGACACCTAACAAACATTCAAAACCTGCCATTTCCAAGCCACAGGACATCCCTCCGGCTCCCGAAAATAGGTCAATAAAGGTTTTAGTTGTTGAAGTGGTCATGGGCCCTAGCTACCTGCTTGGTCAAGATGGATTAGGGGTCGAGATAGACCTCACGGTCTACCCCTCCCATTCAAAACCGTACAT